>JAEEVK010000189.1 GCA_016287095.1 Lachnospiraceae bacterium | reverse complement strand
GATTTGAACCCATGCAGCGCTATTAACGCTCTACTCCCTTTCCAGGGGAGCCCCTTCAGCCTCTTGGGTATTTCTCCAAAGAACCTAAATCACCCCGTCACCGGGTCATATAAAATTGTTTTGGCTATATATGAGAATGACCACCTTTATACCGGTGGTCACTTTCTGGCTAAACCAAACGGAGAATGTGGGATTCGAACCCACGGTCCCTTACGGGATCACTGGTTTTCAAGACCAGCGCCTTCAACCACTCGGCCAACTCTCCAAAAACACACAAAAAGCGCGAGACGGGGATCGAACCCGCGATCTTCGCCTTGGCAAGGCGACGTACTACCACTGTACCACTCGCGCATCATCGTGCTTGTTTCTCAAGCACGAGTGATATCTTACACTATATTTTTTGTTTTGTCAACACTTTTTTGTAAAATTTCGAAAACTTTTTTTATGATTTGCTCAAAGCCCGCATAAATACAAGGTTTTTACCACATTAATTTCTTTATCCGATAACATCATAAACACAAGGGAGATCTTCAAGTACATACTCTCTGGTCCATCCGCCATAGAAAGGCTCTGTATAAGGAGCGACAAGTACTACTACCTTACCATATCCATTGATATAGTAGTTGATATCAGATGCCTTAAGGCCGTTTACAAACTCTTTGATCTGAGGCTCATATTCTGTTAAATAATCGCCAAACTCAGAATCATTCTTAACTGCGCTGATGATAGCATTCTTTACCTGCTTTAGGGTTGAGCCGGTAGCTGTGGTGATGCTCACACGCTTTCCTGTGTCAAGATTGAATACATAACCATTTGTAAAGTAATTGCCAACGCCACCTGCATACCACTCTCTTGTGGTAACTACGCTAAAATACTTCTGGTCTGCATAGCTGACATCAGATCTGGTGAAATCACTGTATACATCATTAACTCCGCCCTGCTCTGCTGCTTCCCTGGCATAATCATAGAGATCATCACATGAATATGCTGAGCTAAGCTTCTTTAAAGCCTTGTTGATCTTCTTTGTGCCCTTCTTAAAGCCTACAAGGACAATTCTCTCATAGTAGCAGTTTGCAATAACTCCGCCGTTATCGTTAGCAAAAGTCTTAACCTTATCCTTTACTACAGGATGCCAGGAGTAAGGTGAGTAATCATTCTTAGCAGAAATAAGAACCGCATCTTCTTCGTCAGCCTTTACAGGTGCTGTAGCAAGTACGGATACTGACATGATAAGAACAAGTACCAGTGCCAAAGATTTTGTTAAAAACTTTTTCATTTCTTTTGCGTCATTCAACGCTCTCCTTTCATAGTCTGGCTATATTTTATGCCTTTTCCGCCAAAAAGTAAAGCGTAAAATGAAAATCTATTAATCTTACTAACTCACGTTAAATCAGCTTCTGTTTTTAACCCTTTTTACTATATCTTCAGCTTCAGCTTTCTCTACCTGAGCCCTTACACCGAAAACTCCGTCTTTAGCAGGCATTATACCTTTAAGATAAACCTGCGCAATATGCCTGATACATGCTGAGCACTCATATATATCTTTTAATACAAATGCCGGCTCGATACTTGGCTCATCAGGCTCATTTATCACTTCCGTCAGGTAAACATGAACCATATATGCGGCCGTACGCCTTTCAAGTTGCTTTGTTTCGGCTTCATTTGCAGAAAGCATTTCTCCCAGGTACATATTAAAATCATAGAGATCATACTCCCCGAATAACATGGTATAAAAATCCTTAATAGACATCCTGCTTTCCTTTTTACCGGTCAAATTGCCGAAATCTTTACAGTATAACTGTCACAGGCATCTAAGGATTTTATGCTCACGATTCCGTCTGCATTTTCTGTCTCTTCACCGGTCCAAAGATCAATAACCTTATACTTTGCACCTTTCTTAAATGATACAAAAGGAATATCATCTATACCCAGTTTAAAATCGCCGGTCTGTTTTCTTTCGCTTACATTAATGAATGAAATTGCTGCACTGCCGTCACTAAGAGGCTTTACAAGTATATCCACTCTGTCAATATCGGTAATGTAATCCTTCGAAGGATCATCCGACTTAACTGTCGTAAACACACGCTTTGCCTGTACGCCCAGAGCATCCTGATTAAGTGCTATGAGTCTCTCATTGGCTATTATCTCATATATCCAGTCACCCTTTTGTACACGTCTGAGATCAAGCCCGAGCATCAGGGGTGAATTCATCATGCACCACATAGCCATATGAGTCTTGCACTGTACATCTGTCAGACCGTCCATACCTATCATCAGCATATCGGGGTCATTCCAGCCCTTATCAAGTCCGGCAAATTCATCCATAACTACAGCCTTATTGTACTGGGATGTAACCGAAGGTGTGCCCGGATCAAACCATCTGCCTATACCGTGATTACCGTCAGCGCCTACTCTAAAGGTGATATCATTCAGTATTCTCCATGAATCTCCTACCTTATATCCCCAGTTCTGAGGCTGAGTTTTTCCCCATTCACAGATAGAAAGGATTATTTCATTGTCAGGGGCTGCTTCATTAAATCCCTTTAACAGCTCAGCATAGGAATTAAGGGTATTCTCCTGTCTTCTGTGATTCATGAGGCGGATGATATTTTTTCCTTTTTTAAGTATAACAGGTATGGCCTTTGACAAAACAAAGCTTTCCTTTCCTTCAGAAGCTTCCAAAAAGTCATCATATATAAGCTTCGATCCGTCTTCATTGTCAACAGCTATCTGAAGCCATTCCCCGACTCCTGGCTCACGGCCTGTAGCATATTCGACAAACAGATCATATTCTTCAAATTCTCCGGGAATTCCAATGTTTAAATTAAAATGAAGTTCTCCGCTCATGTCCCCTACAGGGGTGGTACCTGTATTGGTGCCGTCAAAGGTTCCGATATTAGTGACGTACTTTACTGCACCTTCTTCATTAAGCTGTACTCCTTTTCCTGTAAGCTTTCCGGCCTCTTCGACAGACAGGATAATGCTGTCCGAAGTATTCTTTGAAACAAGCTTTATCCCCTTAATATTGGGTGCATATACAAAACGTGCATTCTCAGGATTGGAGAATGTGGCATTGTCAAACATATAGTAGCAGTTATCTACCTTTATAAAGTCAACGCCCCAGTCAATGTAAGACTTTGCATCCACCGCTTCATGCAGGTATGTTCCTACTGCCGCTCCTGCACAAAGGTTGGTACCTATATCATTGTACATGCCGAATTTAAGGCCTTTTGCATGAATATACTCAGCAAGTGC
>JAEEVK010000188.1 GCA_016287095.1 Lachnospiraceae bacterium | reverse complement strand
TTATGAATATACTAGCGACCTGAAATGTATTTCGAAATTCTGCTTTCAAAACCCAGTGCAGGATTTAGTCTTGCATATGTAGAATTAAACCTTTCACACTGAACCTTGATAATCGCATAGTTTTTAGCTATTCTCATTACCGCTCTCCCGGTGGCGGTAAAGGAGGTACGTATGTCAAATTTAATACCGGGAAATAATAAACACCTTACTTTAGAGGATCGTAAGTACATCGAGAATTCGTTGGACAAGTGTATGTCATTTAGGGAAATATCCAAGTATCTCTGTAAGGATCCATCCACTATCTCAAAAGAGGTCCTGCTCAATCGCAGTGTTAACACCTATCATCGCGGAAGCTTCATAAATCCGCACAACTTCTGTGTTCATCGTTTTCACTGCAAGAAAATGAACGCCTGTGGAAAGATTGAGATATGCGACATACACTGTAAATCTTGTTTGAAGTGTAATTCAGTCTGTCCTCGCTTCGAAAGGGAGTATTGTCCGAGAATCACCAAGGCTCCGTTTGTTTGTAACGGCTGTGAAACACCTCTGCATAGATGTCCGATCCAGACCAAGTACAACTACGATGCTATAGCCGCTCACAGGTACTACTCTGAACGCCTTGTAGGTGCGAGGACAGGTGTTGATCTGACCCCTAAGGAGCTTAGGAACCTTGACCAGGTTGTACGCCCGCTTATTGCGCAGGGTCAGTCGCCTTACACGATCATCACAAATCACCCTGAGCTTGGGATCAGTGTCAAGACGCTCTACAACTATATCGATCAGAACCTTCTGCTTGTTCGGAACGTACACCTCAAACGTAAGGTGAAGTTCAAGAAACGTAAGATCCACAAGACACAGATCACTGACAGGGCAATATTCGAGGGCCGAACGTACGCTGATTTTCAGTCGTATGACTGGAGCGAATACGATGTATGGCAAATGGACACTGTGATGTCAGCAAGGGGCTCATTAAAGTGCATTCTGACACTTTATTTGCCCTCGTGTGAGCTTCTCATTGCTCACCTGATGAACCGTTGTACACCCGGATCCGTGAAGCTTATATTCAACGCTATTCAGAATGCTCTTGGAGACGCTTATGACTTCGCAAGTGTATTCAACGTTATTCTCACAGATCGAGGTCACGAGTTCGGAAAGCCTGATGAATTGGAGCAGGGAACAGATGAATTCCAGAGAACTTCCATCTACTACTGCGATCCTATGCGCAGTTGCCAGAAGGCTGGCATTGAGAATGTCCACACAATGCTCCGCATGATACTGCCCAAGGGCACCGTGTTTGAGAACCTTACTCAGTGGGATATCAGAAAGTGTGTTGATCACATAAACAGCACACCTAGAAAGCATCTTAACGGCAGAACACCTTATGATATGGCGCTCGACCACTTTGATGAAGATACCCTAAAAAGGTTGCAGCTCCGGTACATCGCACCCGATGAGGTGACGCTGACGCCGAAGCTGCTGACACGTTAACAAACTTATGAAAACCCGCCACCGGTACAGGAACTTTTAAAAACAACTGGTGGCCTGTGGAATTAAGTCGTGCACACTCAATAATCCAGAGGCCTGTTTGGCCTGCCCGAATTTTGGAGTTTTCAATAAATTTGGGACTTCAGTATACCACAGAACGGCAGTATCATCCTCAAAAACTCTTAAAACTATGCTGTTTTCAATGTACGTAATGAATTTAGTCTTTCATACGGAATTTACTTTTACAATTCAGGAATATACTAGCGAGAAAACCCCTTCCGACGTGAGTCGGTTGTGGGATGAATCGCCTTTCTGTACTTGCCGGATTTAACATACTTACGTTTGTGCTCATCAGTACGTTGCCCTTCAATATAAGATCTGACTGTCTCCATGGATACGGACCCGGTAGTAGCACAGAAATAACTTGCGCTCCAAAATGAATCCTTCCACAGATATTTTTCTACATGTTCGGTATAGGTGGCACGTACTTCCTTTGAAAGCTGTGTCTTGACCATGTTTACAAGTTTCACCGGGGCTATATCCGGCGGCATGGATACAAGCATATGTATATGATCCTCATCCGTCTCGGCTGATATAAGAGTACAGTCCATACGGTTGCACAGGTATTCAGCCATATCCTTCATGAAATCACCGATCTCATCAGTGATCACTTTCTTCCTGTATTTTGTAACAAATATGATATGGTAAGTAAGCTTATATACGGAATGGGAACCCCTGTTATAATCATCCATAAAACGTAACCCCGACAAACATTTGTTTGATTTCGTGTTTCTTTTGCTGTATAATAAGATTATAGAACAGGAGCGTAAAAAACACAACCATGTATCGTACAAGACAGTATCATGTAAAAGAACAGAACAGGCTATATCCATACTGCAGGGACTTATGCAAAAAGTCTGCTGCCTTATATAACCGTGCCAATTTCATCATCCGTCAGTATGCTACAGCTGTCCGTTCCTTTTCGGAAATGGGACCTCTGTATGATAATCAGATGAACGTATACAGGCTTGTGCATGATATCCTTGCCGGAACCAGGTATCTTGGTGATAACAGCTGGCTGTCGTATAATGCCATAGACCGGGTCCTTAAGATGTCAAAGGATAAGACATACTATGCTATGCCTGCCCAGGCAAACCAGCAGGTACTTAAACTGTTACTAAGAGACTATAAGTCCTTCTTTGAAGCCATAAAGGTATATAAAGGCAATCCTGCGGTTTTTACCGGCCGGCCGAGGCTTCCCAAGTATGTTAAGGAAAACGGCCTAAAGACTGCTATCCTTACAAATCAGATATGTACTGTTAAGGATGATAAGTACCTTAAGCTCCCCGGAACAAAGACAAGGCTTAACCTCGGTATGTCTGTAGGTGACGCCAACCTCAAGGAAGTGCGTATAAAACCTGCAGGTGACAGGTTTGTCATAGATGTTGTTCTCGATATTGAAGATACAGGCATAACACCCTTAGATAACGATATCATCCTTGATGAACTTAAGGATATGGATCAAACAGATAACCTGCGAGTGATGGCCATAGATCCCGGTACCGATAACATAGCAGCCATAGTCAATAACTTTGGTAAGAAGCCTTTTGTCATTAAGGGAGGTATCATAAAGTCGGTCAATCAGCTGTATAATAAGGAACTTGCACGCCTTTCGTCCGCAGCCATGCTCTGTAACGGAAGGTACAGGACTAAACGGATGAATGAGCTTACAGGAAAGAGGAACCGCCGCATAAAGGATCAGTTCCATAAG
>JAEEVK010000187.1 GCA_016287095.1 Lachnospiraceae bacterium | reverse complement strand
GTCACCGATAAGATCGTTCAGCCTGTCAAAGTGTGCCTTCATAACCTTATCACCGACATCTCTGCCAAATTCATCATTTACAAAAGAAAAATTCCTTAGGTTGTACCTGAAGGCCACCATTCCATTTATCTTCTTCTTTGCGATAGCTTCAAAAATATCTTTATTCAGACACCTTAAATTCGGGTATCCGTACTCATCGTAATATGTGAGCTGATCGACCATCTGACTAAGCCTGTTTCTCGAAATAAAGCTCAGGATGGTCCTCATAACAAGCTCAACTCTCCATTTTTCAATTTCAGAAAGGGGCTTCTCGTCAGGTGACATATATACTGACATGCTGGCACTTGACAAAACACTTGTAACTACTCTTAGGGAGCTTACCAAAACACCTTCCTTCCCCGTATCAAAGCATGACAAAGTCTCCCCCTCATCATTTTTCTCTTCTATAGGATTGCGGAAAACTCTTGTAACACCTTTAGAAAGCCTGAACATCTTTGAAATCTCTATCAATATCTCTTCTATTTGAGATACCTTTACGTTGCCAAAATTTGTCATCGCTGACGCGAGCTGTTCATAGAGAATATAAAATCTATCATTGGGCTCTATACTGTTTATTACAGAAGGAATATCAAGAGAATATGTACTCTTGATCATATGCTTGTTTTCGTACATCAGTTTCTTTGCTCGTTCAAAAACAATCTGTAAAGTACTGTCTTTGCCCTTGCTAAAATCAGCCATTCCGAATGCTATTGTCTGCAGTCCGCTTTTAGCATTTTCACATTGAATTTCTTTCAGCCTTTCCACAAGTATAGATCTATTTTCATAATCTCCCCACATCAGAAGTGCTACAAACTGATCCTCACCAATATGAAACACAGGACTTTGCTTAAAAGTATTGCAAATAAGATAACAGCCCTTTTTGATAAATTCATCACCTGCAGTGTAGCCAAAATTATCATTAACCTGAGTTACGTTATTTATATCAAAAACAATAACAGCGAAATCAGGTGCTGAACCGTTTTTGATCAGTGAATCCAGCTGCTTTTCATATTGACTGTAAGCCCGCTTATTCTTCATTCCTGTTAAGGCATCTTTTTCCGAAGCATCAAAATAAGAATCAGCAGTTATTCCTAAAGAAATATTATTTTCGTTTTTATTCGCCGCCATATCCATTACCTCCTGATGTTCTTTGAAAGGTGTATTTTTTCTATTATACTATTTTATTTTGTATTTGTAAAGGGAAGGAGCTGTATTTTCGGTCTTTTATGCTAAAATTTATTAACATTAATAGTGATTTGAAAATCGTTTTGTGCTATGATACAAGAGATAAATTTAGTCTCTTCACAACAGAGGAAAAAGTTTATTAAATGAAAGGAGTATTTCATGAAAAAGCAAAAGAAAAGCAGTTTTTCTATCAAACCGATCATATGCCTTACACTTCTGGCATTATGTATCATCATTACTTCGGCTGTTAAAGGACACGCAGCAGGCAAGAAAACGGTCAGGGTTACAACTCAGGATGAGCTGGTTGAAGCCATAAACAATGCCAATGTAGGCACCATCATACTTCGCAGCGAGACTAGGGATGCAATAACTATCGCTTCAAATGAGAATGCCAAAGGGAAAAAGATAGTGATAGATGTTCCCTATGCGACCGTTACCAACAAAGCAAAGTTTAAATATATCACTGTAAGCGGTGCAAGCATGTACAAAGAAGCCGTTTCAGGAAATACTATAGAAATTCCTACCTATTATCTGGCAAATCTTGAACTGGCTAAGAAAAAGAGTATCAAAAAATTGGTACTCACAGGATATACCGGATTTGAAGAGATTGATATGTACAGTATCGTTCGCAAAGGTGCTAAGATCAAAAACATCGTTTTCAAGAACTATGCCGGAACTACTGCTATGGATAAGTCCACCAGGACCCTGACTTTTGAGGAGGAGGCTTTTGAGTGGTGCGAACCTACCGTAGTCACCATAAAGTTTGATAAATCAGGCAGAATGATCTTCAGGTCTGAAGATTACGAGAGCGAATACGAGAACGATACCGAATATACCTATACCTACGACAAGAACGGTAATTTGGTTGAAGCCATAGGTTATGTTTATTATGATGAAGATAAGACGGATGTAGAATCAAGAAATAACACCTACGATAAAAAGAACAGGGTTAAAACATCCATTAACCGCGGCAGATACTCTGCTCTTGTATATTCAACATCTTATGAATATGACAGCAAGGGAAGAGTTCTCCGTTCCGTTACCGAATGCAGCACTATAGACGGCGATAAGGGTGACGGTACATATGACAATAAGTCAGAGTATACCTATGACAAAAAGAACAGAGTAACAAAGATGGTATACGAATATACCGATTCGAATTCATATGATGATAATGTCAAGATAGTGACCACCACTGAATATGAATATAATGATAAGGGATTTTTGACAACCGAAAAGTCAACCGATTCATCAAAACCCGGTCAGTATAGTCTTAATACATATTCCTATGACAAGTATGGTAACAATACTAAGGATGTGTTTAGAAATTATGATGGTGAGATAAGCACAAATGAATCCTCTTATAATGAACTTGGTGAATGGGAATCGTCTGTCTGGACTTATCCTAATGGTGAGCAGTACATTTATACTCCTGAGACGGCAGGATAAGATAATTGTTTAGAAAATTTTTCTTGTAATATCCGAAATCTGTGTTATAATGTTTCTGATTGAAGTGCCTTGCGGCATTACATATAATATGAAAGGATGGTTTATTTTATGGCATTAGTTACAACGACCGAAATGTTCAAGAAGGCTTATAATGGCGGATATGCTATTGGTGCTTTCAACGTAAACAACATGGAGATTGTTCAGGGTATTACAGAGGCAGCCGGCGAGTTAAAGAGCCCTGTTATCCTTCAGGTTTCAAAGGGTGCGCGTGCATACGCTAACCATACTTACCTTGTTAAGCTTGTAGAAGCTGCTGTAGCTGAGAATCCTGATATCCCGATCGCTCTTCACCTTGATCATGGTGACAGCTTTGAGCTTTGCAAGAGCTGTATCGACGGTGGTTTCACATCAGTTATGATCGATGCTTCTTCAAAGCCTTATGAGGAGAATGTTGCTCTTACTAAGCAGGTTGTAGAGTATGCTCACGCTCATGGCGTAGTAGTAGAGGCAGAGCTTGGAACACTTGCAGGTATCGAGGATGAAGTAGTAGTTGAGGCTGGTCACGAGAGCTATACACGTCCTGAGGA
>JAEEVK010000008.1 GCA_016287095.1 Lachnospiraceae bacterium | reverse complement strand
ATCCGCGGAATGTGCCCGCATTCTCCGGTAACGTAGCCCTCAAGGGGCTTAGGCTAGTCAATAAAGGCTTTTGCAAGCCCCCACTTCTTTAAGCGGTGGGTTATTGACTATATTTCCTCTCTTAAGCTATTCTATCCATGCCCATACTAATATCGAATCAAATAACCTGAATTCAGCCCCATATCCTTTTATTTTGGTATTTCCATCAACGTCTACGTATGAATCCTGGTAATAAGCTATGGAATACCCCAGGCCTACATACTTAGTCCCCTTATCATAATCCGGTTCGGATATGGTGATCAGCGGTTTTGTATCAGTCTTTGAATTTTTGAGCCTGATACAGTCGACAGTAACATATGCAGCATACAATGCAAGTATCGTAATTAAGATAATGAATATTTTCTTCATATTCGTCTCCTTTTTCAAAATACTATGTGATTTCTATTGCTGTCACACAGATTAGACGAGTATGCATCTGAACTTGTTCCAAAAATTTCGGCTTGTATAACCCCATTTGATCAAACATCTGTCTTCTTTCTTAAAAGAATCAGATATTCTGTAGTATCCTCTTCCAGTTTCTTCTCTCCGGTTGCTTCAAACCCATGCCTATTATAGAAGCGTATTGCTTTAACATTTTTCTCCAATGCCCAGAGATGATCCGCATTGTGCTCTTTCACTGCATATTCCAACAGTTTAGAACCAATGGAGGCATTTTGAAGAACAGGTTCAACGAACAGCCTCGCAATATATGTCCCTTCTATCTTTATAAACCCCTTAACTACTCCGTCATCATATACGTATAAACTATCGATCTGACTTTCAAACTCCTTCATGAGCGAAGGCACCTGCAACTCATCAAAATAATACTCGTCAGATTGAAATATCGGATAAAAATACAGTCGATAATTAAAAATCAGTATTTCAGCTATGCGTGCCAAATCTTTATCATTTGCTTTTCTTATCATTTTTGCCCCTCTTATACATTATTATCCTTCAGCATTTTTTTTGCTTTATTACACCATTTCAGATATGCTTCATAAGTCTCTATCCCGAAAGAAACCGTGAGCAAATAATATACATGGTCTTTGTCATCGAGGGATTTTTCCAGTGTCTCATAATAAACCTTAAGCAATTTCAGGTCGTTCCGTATCTGTTTCTCAAATACTTCTATGTTATGCACGGAAACATTAGCACTTTCCGATGCTCCAAAAAACAGTTTCAGAAGTGTTTCGTATTTAAGCTCATTTTCAACCTGCTCTTCCTTTAACCAGTTTTTAAGAGTATTTATCCCTGCTTCAGTAATTTTATAAGTAATCCTTTCGCGCCCCCCGACAGAAGTATCATTTTTAATTATAAGACCCTGGGTTTCCATATCTTTCAGAGCCGGATATATATTTCCAAAACTCCCTTTCCAGAAAAAACTGATAGCTCCGTCAATACGCTTTTTTATATCATAGCCTGTCAGATCTTCATGACTTAACAGACCCAGGATCACCATATCTATTTTCCGTTCTTTAGCCATTTTGTCCCCCATCATGTTCTGCTTCTTTTTTATGCATCAAGTGTATACCGATATGACCAATACCTAGAATTATAACTGCTATTCCAAGTATAATGTTTTTCCCGTAGACCGCCAAAAGAGCAGATGCCATAACCGGGAGTGTCGCTCCGGCAACAGGAATACCAAGAATACTGCTGTAAAAATCCTTCATGGTTTTTTTACTTAAGAAATACCTTACCCAGTATATCTCATACAGTATCATCAGGAAAAACGCGCCGACCAGCCACCATTCCCACGCAGACCATGGTTTTATATTGAAGTCAGAGAAGATCAGCACAATACACGAAACCAGTACTTCTCCTATTCTCTCCAATAATAGCAGATATTTGTTCTCTTTTACAACATATTTTTCATAATTTAATGGCTGATTTTTTGTCCATATGATGTTAGGTACCATCAGCATTACAAGGAAAACCAATCCCACATACGAAAATCCAAAATGCATTAGTTTTTCCTCCAAGTCATCTTATATTTCAAAACCTTCTTAGGGCAGGTATCTACGCACGCCCCACACTGAATACACTCTGTACATTTATCATTCTTTCCTTCAGAAATCATTGTTTTTACATCCAGTCCCATCGGGCAGGCCTTGCTGCACTTCCCACATGCCACGCATTTTCCTTTATCTGCCTCGATATGAAGCTGAGGAACATGAAGAAGCCTCCCTATCGAACTGCCAATTACCATAAACGGAGCCATCCAGCAGATATAATGGCACGTAGCTCTGCGCCCGTGTATCAGGGCCGGCAGCACCAGGAGCAATATAACACCATAATATATTACATAATTATATATGCTTGTTATTGATATTCCATGATCCGTCATGTAGAACGGATCAATGGTAACTTCATTTTTCCCCAAGACGAAAGTAACGACTATGACTATCATCCACAGTATCCAGATTACATACTTAATCTTGTTTCTCCATCCCTGTTTAGCTGGGGCTGGATTGCACATAGCTATACATTCCTGAAGTCCGCCTGCCGGACAGAGATATCCGCACCATACTCTTCCCAAAAACATCGAAAGAACGAACATCGAAGCAAATACTATAAAACTTCCATTCATTATATGGTCGGAAGCAGCCTGAATGATAAGGTATGGCGAAAAATACCATATGGTAACAGGAAAGAGCAAAAAAGAAATAATCAATATGGTTTTTCTAATCCTTTGTCGCATCATAAAAACTCCCTATGTATCTTATAGATATATCTGTTAGATATATATTAGCACCTTGCCAATTGTTTGTCAAGCAAAAAATATCCCATGCTCCAATATACCGGAGCACAGGATATACAAATAATAACGTTAGGCTTTTATTCTTTTGTTTTCTTTTTTTTCGGTGCAGGCAGTTCCTCATACATGCCTTCCAATAATTGCATAAGGAATTCCTTATTATCTACATCCTCTACAAGAAGCATCTCTTTTGCGCCTTCGTATGGAAGCTCTTTTTCTGCATTGGGCATCATTTTGCAAGCTGACTTGGTAGGTTTTACGAGAAAACGGTCATCGTAAATACCGCCTACAATCCTGCCATTATAATAAATGATATATTCTCCCATCATTACCCTATAAGTAATACTATCCAATTCAGAAAGCTGATCTAATACAAAATCCAGGTATTCTTTACTTGAAGCCATAACGGTTTACCTCCCTGCCAGTTTTAAGAACTTGGTATCATTCATCTGCTCATTTGTCACATAAACTCCGTCATGGAACAATGCATAATTAGTTACCGGAGTCGGAGCATTCTGCGCCTCTTCCCTGCTCTCGATATGTATAGCCTTAAAAGGTATACCATTGTCCTTAGCAGTCTGTTCCACTATCGGCACATACTTTGCATTGAACGGGCACTGGCTCGTATAGTACAAAACATATCCCTTCTCATCTATATGGGGATGCTTTGCGCTTTCTTTAAACCTCGGAGTTTCAACTCCTTTTTCAAAAGGCAGATACCACAACTGTATACCGTTATCAGCTTCATCGCATACAGTAAAACCTTTATATTTCAAGAACTTCGGATCAGCCAGAAACGGCTTTTTCTTTGCCGCGCACAAGATGCAAAGTCCCTTTTTCCCTTTCCCCTTACTATCCTCAATACAGGCAGTGAGCAGATCCGTTGAATATCCATGTCCCTTTAAAGAACCTGATACCCACAGGCAGTCTATATACATATACCCATCTGCCTCTATCGGGACCCATGCATTTTCTGCGGGTATGTATTCAACAAAGCACTTGCCTCTTTCAACACTTTTCAAAAATACAAGCCCGTCTTCAAATCTATCTGCAAGCCAGGCCTTCTTTGAAGACACCTGTACATCCTTGTTATTTGAAATAGCACAGCATATGTGCTCCTTTTCCAAGTTTTCTTTTGTTACCCTGATATATTCCATGTAAACACTCTCCTTTACAGATCAAATATACTCATCTGCGGATACTTATCCGGCAGTTCGTGCATAAACTTAAAACAATCATCCGGGGTTGACAAGAGTCCATTATCCTTGCAGATCCTCCGGAATATCCCTATCAGTTCTTTAGCGTTCGGACTTTGCAGTTCATATGCATTCCCATACCGTTTGACATACCGCTCTTTCATCCCGGGGAAATGCTTGTCCAGTGCCTCATAATAATACTCCCGGTCACCTTCCCGAAGTGTAAGTCCCATGCCGAAATCGATAATGCCCTTTACACCAACTCTGACGCATTCATTAAGAATCGCAGTGATGTTCTCTGCTGTATCATTGATAAACGGCAGGATCGGTGTAAGCCATACAACCGTCGGAATACCCCTTTTCTGCATTTCTTCCAGTACTTCAATACGCCTTTTTGTATTGCAGACATTCGGCTCCAAAATCCGGCAAAGATCATCATCATAAGTCGTAAGTGTCATCTGCACCACACATTTCGCAGATTTGTTAATCTCAGATAACAGATCTATATCCCGAAGAATCATATCCGATTTTGTCTGAATTGCAACTCCAAATTCATTTTTCAGTATGATCTCCAGACATCGTCTTGTCAGTTTTAAGTTTTCCTCACAATGCATATATGGATCCGACATCGAGCCTGTTCCGATCATGCACTTTTTTCTTTTAGACTTCAGTGCAGCGTCAAGCAGTTCAGGTGCATTCTGTTTCACCTCAATATCTTCAAAAGGATGCGTGAACTGATAACACTTGCTCCTGCTGTCACAGTATATACACCCGTGAGTACATCCCCTATATATATTCATCCCAAAATGTCCGCCGCTACCGGTCAGGATTCCTTTTGCATCAACAAAATGCATTTTATCATTTCCCCTTTACCTTAATCGGATGCCTTATTACAGTTTTTAGTTTCTCAGGATCAACCTTTCTGGCATCGCTGAGATATATCTCATGATGTAGCCGCTTATCTGTAATATCCAGCTCATAACCCTGTTGATCCATAAACGCATGCATCATAGCAACCGTAGCAGGCTCATCATCATATGAACCTATATGCATACACTGGACACATATTCCTTCATCATAAGTCAGGAACTCCACCTTCGAAAAATCCGTTTTTTTCTTCGTAGTAGCCACTCCCACAGCCCAGTCAAAATCAGCTTTTGTCACAAAATCAGGAAGCCTGATCACCGATATCCAGTTAAAATCTTCCTTACGGTTATAATCAATCCCCTTAACGCCTTCCTGTTGGAAGTGCCCCCGACCTTCGGTCGACGGCATGTCGGTCGCCGCATTGGAATTCGGCTTCACCGAGGCGGCTCCCTGCCACCAGAACCCTTCCAGTGGTGGTACCACATAATCGAAATAACCCTCAATACGATGGTCACCCTTTTTGCTCATCTTGACGGTAAAAGCAATTCCGTATAGTAATCCGATAGACTGCTTGTATTCTCCATCCTCCTGATTCGGATTCCCGGTTCCACGCACGGCGATATAATTCATGCTCGGCACCGTTACAATACTTGGCTTATTTTTCGGCATGTAAAACTCTTTATATTCCTTCTTATAATCAAAGGCCATATCGTCACCCCTTAAGTCTCTTCAATCTCTCATCAACGTTCTTCATGAACTCTTCTTCTGACATACTTGGATCTCTTGTGCCCATTATTAAATCGCAAGGCAATTTATCACACTCACCGCAGGACTCATATCCGTTTTCTATTTTGCAGCAATAATAGATGGGACATTCTTTCCCTTCAGGAGCATGGAACACCTTACCGCATACGGCATTACAGCCTTTGCACATATTTCCAAAACAATAACATGTACTGCAATCCGAACCGCAGCAGCTGATCAAATCATTTACATTATTCATTCCAAATATCTCCTTTGTATTTTTATCATTAATTTTTTACCCACAGTAGGCAACAGCATCAGCCTGAAACTGCAGTCCTTCTTTTCCGCCCACATGTGCGAACTCTGTCTGGATGGATTTTCGTACCGGATACTTTCCTTTGAATCTTTCCTTTATGATCTTCTCCATGACTGGAATGTTCCATACGTCTCTGAACAGGCAATCCATCTGAACTACAGATTCTAAAGTTAGGCCAACCATTGCAAGCCTTTTCTCCATCTGGTCAAAAGCACCGTTTATCTGCTCCTCTATAGTTCCTCCGATGTTCCCCACACAGTAACTTAAAAAGCAAAAATCACCTGCCTTGATGATGCCGGAATGTGCCCATTCTTCGCTTATGTCGTATCTTTCAATTTCTCCCATTTTTACTTTCCTCCATATATTTTTATCATTGATTCTGCCATATTTTTCAATTTGTCCCTTAATTCCGGCGGATCCAGCACTTCAACCTTATCACCGAAAGTCAGCATCCACATGGTCAGATTCTCCATATCACTATAGTCTCGGTTCAGAAGAAGTCTTCCGTCTTTCTGTACTTCATAACAGTCCGGTCCAAATTCTTCTACAAGCCTCCACTTCATGTCCGGATCAAACAAAGCTTTGAGTATGATATTTCTCGGGAATGCCAGTTCTGAGCTGAGCTCCGGTACCGGTGCATTTCTGCAGGCAAAAGCTTCCCCCGTCTCCCTCAGTTTATCCATACGGTTCAACTTAAACAACCTGTAATCCTGCCGCTTTAAACACCAGCCATACACATACCAGCTAGTCCATTTGAAAACAACATAATACGGTTCTATAGATCGTTCACTCTCTCCCGATGGTGCGTAATAGTAAAAATCCAGTATGTGTCGGTTCTCTATCGCATCCTGAATGGTTGATATCTTTGGTGCCAATGATGTCTTGTACCATGATGACAGATCGATCAGTATAGAATCCCGTCCGCTGATCAGTTCAGATGAACCTGTCTGGATTTTTTCCATCAGCTGTCCGTAATACCCGCTTCCGCTCACGCTATCCAGGCTCCGAAGCCCCGCTAATATCATTTGCATATCTTTAGATGTAAGCAGTGTCCGGTCCATGCGGTACCCCTTCATGATACTGATGCCACCGCCTGAACCCTGCAGTGTCTGTATAGGTATACCGGCTTTAGATAGCGCCTCGATATCCCTGTTTATAGTTCTGCGGGATACTTCAAAGTGTTCTGCCAGCTCAGGTGCCGTGACCATATCCTTTTGTAACAATATAGATAAAATCCCTATAAGCCTGTCTATTTTCATGAATGAAAACGCCCTCCCTCCACGCTACAAGTATATCATATCACGAGTAACATGACAACTATATGTCATGTTAATATCTAAAATATAAAATTCCTGTACCCTTGGAATACAAAAGTACAGGAATTTCTGGCATATAATTATTCGTTTTCTGACTTTACATAATACACAAGTCCTTTTCCCCGGCGGAGCTCCTTATACCCGAGCTTCTTGTATAAGGAATTCGTCCTGACATTCCAGTCGGGGGTATCAAGCAAAAACTTCTTTACATTCGAAAACAATTCTTCTATTTGCTTCATCATAAAAAGCCCATAACCTTTACGAAAATACTCGGGCGCAACAAAAATCCTTTCAATATTCAGGACATCATCTTTCAAACTTAAAATAGCTCCTCCTACAACCAGCCCATTGTCAGTTAATTTATACAGATGCTTCATCCTGGCCATTTTCGTATGGAATGGGACAGACATATATCCCGGAGGACCTCCTTTTGAAGGTCCTCCGACTGAAACATCAGTTTCAAAAGAGCGTTTTGATATGCCGGTTAAAGTCAGTGCATCCGAAGTACCGGCGGGCAGAAACTGTAAACTCATAAACTATCCTCTACTTGCAGGCCAAATATACATCCATGCTTTCCCCGTCTGTCTCAAAGCATGGGATCACTCCGCTTTCCACATGGACAAGTCCGTTGGTCCTCATATAATCACCCAAAGTATGATAAGCTCCGGGGATTGTCACAAACGGATTATCAAATGGCCTGTCGATGTGGATGGCCACATATTTATGCGTGGGCTGTTCCTTAATCTCAAGACCGTTGGGCTCCACACCATCAGGTAGTATCAAAGCAGCGGTATAGCCATGCATATTGAATACATTAACCTGTTCCTGCGAAAGATTCGGAAAATCCCATCCTATCACTTTAGGGTTCTCAATACCATTTTCCTTAGCATACCTGTACATTCTCTCAATCGCATCACTTTCCGGATCCGTGCTTACAACGGTGTGCTCCACATAGCGGAACCCGGCAACTTCTTCCACGCGCAGATTGGAATATGCTTCGCTTCTTTTATCCATTTCCTCTCTGAAAAGATTATCCAAGGAACAGTTAAACACCTTGCATATTTCAAGTGCCTTATCCATCTCAGGTTTTGCCGAGTCCATCTCCCATTTGGAAACGGTCTGGCGGCTCACATTTAGTTTTTCTGCCAATGTTTCCTGAGTCATATTTTTACTCAGCTGACGTAAATACTGAAGGTTTTTTCCAAAGCTCATGATCATTTTCTCCCTTTAATCCATAGTTTTATTTTTAAGTACTTTAGCTCCGCGTCGCAACTATAGATTAACAAATATACCTATAACCTTCCACCAACCTACACGTGCTTTTTTTATAAGTTGCGCAACCTAAGGTTGCAACCTCAGCAAATGTCTCATGACAAATAATTACCCAATATATTCAATGATCGGCTCTATGTATTTTTTATCTGAGATGTCGTAAGAACCTGAAATCATCTTTATCATGGTTTCCTCTTCCTCTGTCTTATTTTTCTTTGTCTTAAGCATCTTTATGAACATCTTCATCATTAGCTTGGACTTTCCGGACATCTTATCATAATCAAAGCCACCGGGACAGTAGAAAACCCCGATCTTTTTATATGTTTCCTCATCAAAATTCTTACGCAGCGTTGGCTCGATTTCCGGGTTTTCTATTGGACTTCCGCCCACACAGAATGCTGCCAGTTTCTTCCCCTGCCACGTTTCAATATTTTTCTTGAACCATGATATTTTGTTTATGCTTCCGGCACATGCCCATCCACCGTAAACAATTGCATCATAACCGGACAGATCCTTTTTCTTTGCATCTCCAAGCTCTATAGCGTCTCCCCCTGTCCTTTCAGCGATCCACTCTGCGTACCTTTTCGTAAAACCAGTCTGAGATGTATATACTACTGCTGTTTTCATTTCGTTCCTCCATGTATCTAATCTGTTATTCTGTCTTATTCTGAGCTGCATCATTTAATACTTTTACAATAAACTCATCCCCGAGGTTCTTATCCATTTTCATTATCGTCTGTATGGTGATGAGCAGGCTGTTTTCGTCTATACCCTTGAAAATGCAGTCCACGATTTTCTGGCTCTGTGGATCATTCTTTGCACAGAACTCCCTGCATTTATCGGTCAGAAATATCCTCTGCTTCCTCTTATCCTTCTCATCTGTTACCATCTTTATATAATCTTTTTTCTCCAGTTTTATCAGAATCTGCTTAACATTCTGATGAGAGCTTCCCATCACATCCGAGAGATCATTTATGGTCGGTGCTTCCTTGCAGATATTTATACAGATTATCGCAAAAAACTGTTTCCATGTAATCTCCTTGAAAAAAGTGTCGGCAGCTGCCTGATACCTGTTATCAAATGTACTCAGTAAACCTAGCAAAAACGGCTGCGGCGGCATATTTCCAAATTCAACATTATTCATATTCATGGCATCATCATAATTCATATGTTTTCCCTCCAATATTTGTAACATCGACCCTTTATAAGCCTTTTCTTAACGCATTTCTTACTGCGTCTTTTATTACCTTGCTTGAATATGTGGCTCCTGACACTGCATCTACTTCCACATCATTACTCAGAATCATAGATTTTGTCATAGCCTCTGCCGGTTTTCCTTTTCCGCACATATGCTTAACTATTTCTATATCCTTTATTTTTCCATTTGAAACTGTCACCCTGACATCCGCTTTGACCAGATCTGTCTCACTTTGTCCTTCATATACACCATCGGCAACTTTGGTCACGTCAATTGGAGTCGTATCAAAGTTATTCACCTGATTATTCATTCGGATCATAAGCACCGCAACAGCAAAAACCATTAACAAAGCCAAGCCAGCCAAAACAGTTATTACTACTTTTACACGTCGTTTCACTTAAAACTCCTTAATTTAGAACAAAATAATATGTAACATGTTACCTTTCGTCAATAATGTAACATATTACATATTATTTGTCAATATATTTTTTTTAAATTTTTAATTCTCTTTTTTCCGTATCACTAATAATCTTATGCCAAGTACAAATACTGCACATCCAAGAACAATGAAGAATATCCATATCGGATTCCATAATGCGGACGTAGTATCAAACATGGCTGAAAGCAACTTCTTCCATATTTCAAGACCTATTGCTATAGCAAACAGATCAAACAGGACATAGGCTCCTCCAAAAACATATATCCAGCGCCATAGGTAATTAGCTTTACGTTCACGTATGAATGTAACTATTCCAAGTATGCACAGACCGGCAAGCAGCCCCATCAGTATAAAATAGGTAACTCCCTTTTCCTCATATATTCCCATCCAAAAATCTGCGTAGGATTGACGGTCTACAAGCGCCCAAATCCTATGCATGTGAAAAACTCCGAAAAATATAAAGAACCACGGTTCCCATGCAAATATACGCTTCATTTTCCATTCCCCTATTTCAAATCTTTTCTCTTCTATTTTAAATCATTTCAAAACGGTTTCCTAGCCAACTGCAGATCTATAGTATCATAGATTGAGATTACTCCGCCATGTCGATTGATTGTTTTTTCTACGGCATCAAAAAACTTCTCCCTGATACTTTCTTCTATCGTGATATGATCGGAATATGTCCCTATTAAAGCCCTGTATTCAGCGGCAGTAAGCACCCTTGTTCTGTAGAATAACTTATATGTTATATCTGTGAAACCATATTTTTCAGCGATCAATGCTCTCTCGGCAGCCTGCTCTTCTGTATACTCACAAGCGCTCCTTTTCTGTTTATCTTTATAATATGTATAATAATACTCATCATATGCAAGTTGGATATCATTAAAAAGTGCGGGATCATCTTTGGCTTGATACGGATGGTTGGCGAACCTGGCAAATACTCCGCCCGGCTTCAAGATATTGAAAACCTTTTTATATCCTATTTCTTCAGGTACCCAGTGGAAAGCCGATGCCGAGTATATGAGATCATAGCGGTCAGCTTGGAAACTGACATCCTCAAATTTTCCGGTAATGGCAGAAAAATTCGAAAAGTCCCTGAATTTCTCATTACATAGTTGTGCAAGCTGTTCTCCGTATTCCACTGCTGTGACATTACAACCAGTTCTCAGAAACGGCAAAGTCGCCTGTCCTCCTCCAATACCTACTTCTATAGCACTGCAGGATTTATCTATCGGAGCGTAAGCAAATATCGCATTATACAGTTCGTCCGGATAACCCGGCCTGATCTTTTCGTATAATTCAGCTACAGTGTCAAATGTCCACTCCTTACCTTTGTCTACCGGCATTTCACTTCCCCCTCTTACTTTTTATAGCCTCCAAAACCTTCTTGATATTATTCTCATTAGGAATAATGATATTAATATCTACTTCAGGATGATCTTTGACATAAGAAGTTAAGAACCCCATCAGGTTATCTTTGGTTTCTATATAATCATCTATGATCACCTCATCACTGTATCCTGATTTTTTAAGAAGTATAGCAGATACAACACCTGTCCTGTCTTTCCCTGCTCCGCAGAAATACATAACATTACTCTTCGCATGCATTATGGTGTTTATAATATTATCCATCTGTTCATCCAGCATACCAAGATATGCCTTTCCAACAGCCTCAGGAGATTCGGGCGTATCCCCACCGCCGGTTACGGGCATATGATAATATATAAACCCTTCTTCATTTTCAAGCCTGCATGACTTTGCTATATATTCTTTCTCTTCACGTAGATCTACGATAGTGGTTATATTGTTTTTATGCAGCCAGTCTACTTCATCATCTGTCAGTTTTCCCGGATAATCACTTCTGATATATTTCATATTGCCGGTGGGCAAAAAACGGGTATTAAGTGTAGATTTTAGGATTGATGCCATACTTTCTCCTAATTAAATGATTTTTATTTTGTCCTTTATGCGTCGCATAGCTTCTATATGCATGATCCAGTGACGTGAAAAAGGCATCAGAATAAGCCCTTTTAAATCCTTATTACACCAGTAATCGATGAGCCAAACAGCATTTTCATCGGCACTGACGCATTTGGTCTTTACAAGCTTCTGTTTTGTTTCGTCAGTAAATTTCCTCTTCAAATCCTTATAGCTTAATTTTTTAAGAAACTTATTACTGGAATCCTTTACTGCCTTCGCAAACAGATAAAGTTCCTTCACATTCAGCTTCTTCGAAAATTCAGTTATCTCTTCACCTTCGAGTTCATTTCCGGTCGTGATTATTGGAGATGCTGTCTTCTTAAGATAATCCTTCTTAAACAGTACCTGTTCATCCTCCATGATAATCTCATGTGCAACAATATCCTCTATCCTGTATATATGCCATATTGAATATGCAAGTGTTTTGCTGTGATATCCGGTTGCTTTTGCAAACGGCATCTGATAAAAAGCCTCCTCAGGATATCCTTCAACGATTGATGTTATCTGCCCAAACATTTCTTCCCTGAATGCGATCAGTTTATCTATAGCTTCATTAAAAGTAGCTTCCTTAGATATCAACTTCTGAATTTCTTTATTTTTCTCTGCCCAATCCTTATCCATACACAAATCCCTTTTCTTTCACTTCTCAAACGTTCAAAACAGCATTTTTCGAAAGCCATTTCGCCACCCCATCTTCATTATTGGACATGATGATTCCGGTAGCAATCTTTTTCAGATCTTCGTTTGCATTACTGACAGCATATCCTTCGTCAGCAGCTTCAAACAGGTCTATGTCATTTTTCCCGTCTCCAAATGCAACCACCCTGTCACAACTGAGAAAGGCTTTAAGCTGCATCAGCGCATTCGCTTTTGATGCCGATTTAGGCATTATTTCCAGCCACTGATAACCGGTATAGATATCCTGCTGATATACGCAGTGAAATACGTCTTTATACTCTTCATAAAGGGGGGCAAGCTTCTCAGGCTCATTTATGCATGTCACATAAAAGATATTTCCATTCTTTAACTCACCGGCTTCCCTGACTATGTTAGTCCGGATATCTCCTTTCCTGCTGTCAATAAAAGCATTCATACCCAGAGTACATAAATCGGGAACAAATGAAAATTTTTCTTTTCCATCTATCATCGAATATACTATCGGATATATATTCAAAGAGAATAATCTGTTAAGAAGTACAATAATGGTTTTATCAAAATAATTTGACAGTAAGATTTCCCCTGTAGCATTATCAATGATAAAGGCTCCATTGTATACTATAAGAGGGATCTTGGCATCCAATCCCTTTGTTACTTTCTTTGCAGTAATATATGAGCGGGCTGTAGCATAAGAAAACAGAAGCCCTTTTTTTACCAGAGTATTTACTGTTCTGTTTGTAAAATCAGACGTTTTCTCATTACTTTGCAATAATGTTCCATCCAGATCGGACAGATAAAGTGTTCGCATTTAGTTTCCCCCAACTTTTTACTAGTAAATATGTAAAGCCAAAGAGACACAATAATACCAGAAATGTGTCATTTATCAATTCCCAGCCACTGAACAAAAGCAGTCTTGTCAGAGCTGTTATATCCTGCTTTCTCATAAAAGTGCAATGTTTCCGGTCTCTTTGATCCGGTAAGCAGCATCATCTTATAACAGTTTTCCTGCTCCGCAATCTTCCTTGCATAATCCAGGCATTCTCCAGCATACCCTTTTTTACGATAGTCCGCATGTGTTACGACATTTTCCACAAAAGCATACGGTCTGACATTTCTTGTAAGATTCGGTATTATAACACAAACACAGGATGAAACAATCTGTCCGTGTATCTCATTGACTATCAGATGGTGGTTTGGATCTCCGATAATCTGATTCCATGTTTCTTCAAGATGAGTATTGTGCTCCGGAGTACTTTCTTCATGTAAAAACAAATATAATTTCAATAAAGCATCCAGATCATCTTTTTTTGCTTCACGTACCATACAAAAAACCTCTCTCTAAAGTTTTCTCAATATTAATATTGCTACTATTATAGCAATTTTTATTGAAAACTGTCAATAAATGCTATTATAGTAGCAATTCAATTCATTATACTATTAGATTTAATGTCAATAAACCCCCACAAACATTACTTTCGGATCCTTTCGGCTATCCTCGATTATGATTCTCAGGGAATCCGTATACATAGCAGGTTCAAACGTTATAATCTTCTTATAGCCGATTACGGTTCCGCTATATACCGTCTTGTACACCCCATCCAGCTGTGCTTCAATATGGAAGCTCTCCACACGCTGGCTAAACCTGATATCTTCCTGCAGCACAACATGTGAGACCGCACTGACTTTTGAAAGTCGCACCAAAACTGTTTTTCCGTTTTCCCCTGTCTCGATGCTTGCCCCGCTTTGCTCTGCCAGATTCACAGCGTATTCCTTGCGAAGATATTCCCCAATCTCATGGAGTCTCTTCACGTCATTTTCATGAAATAGGCCTTCATTTGTCGGTGGTATGTTCAACAAAAAAGTCGAATTTCCGCCAACAGAATTCTCATAAACGTGAATTAAATCCTGAAGTGGGCGAACCTTGTCATTCTCGCTCTCATGCCAAAACCAACCCGGACGGATTGAGGTGTTGACCTCCGCCGGATACCAGACAAGCTCATGTTCTTTTTCCAATAGTCCTCTGCTACCCAGATCCTGGTCCCAGGCACTGATCTTTCTCTGTCGGAACTCTTCATTATCTTCCTTTTGACTGTTTTCTGCTATCTTTTCCGTATCCCTCGTTCTCGCCGGAACAACGCTCCATTCAGCCGGCCTGGTGTGCCCTGCCTCATTACCACACCATCTGATATCCGGTCCGCAGACGTTAATGCAAGCCTCCGGCTGCAGTTCACGTATCACAGCATAATATCGGTCCCAATCATAAAACTGTTTCTTTCCGTTCTCGCCTTCTCCACAGGCACCGTCAACCCATACGCAAAAAATATTCCCATAACCAGTCAGAAGTTCTTTTAGCTGTCCAACGAAAAAGTCATCATAGGCCTTTCCCTGACCGTATAACTTACTATTCCGATCCCATGGGGACAGATACACACCAAATTTGATTCCATATTTTCTGCAGGCATCAGAAACTTCGCGCACTATGTCCCTTTCAAACGGACTATATGCAACAGTATGGTTTGTAAGCTTACTTGGCCAGAGACAAAATCCGTCATGATGCTTGCAAGTCAGTATAAGTCCCCGCATTCCTGCGTCCACGATAGCCTTTACCCACTGCTCTGCATTCAGTTTTTTGGGATTAAAAATGGCAGGATTCTCAGTCCCATCCCCCCATTCTTTATCAGTAAAGGTATTCACCGTAAAATGTACAAAGGCATAAAACTCCGTCTCTTGAAACTTAATCTGCCTTTCGCTTGGTGTCACCGCCACAAGGCGCTTATCTAATTCTTCTCTGGTCTCCATTAATCTCCTCCGCCAGATCATTTCCAGCTTTTTAAGTTTTCAAATCTCCCGCTTATACACCAACATGCCGTTGCCGTAAGGGTCATCCTCGGCTCCCTGTTCCTCATTTACAAACATGTAACCAGCCTTTTCCAGCACTCTTGCCGATGCTGCATTTCCATGGACAACACGACCATAACTGATAGTTGCATTGAATTTGGCAAATGAAAATTCCGTCATGGCATTTAAGACCTCTGTTGCAAGTCCCCTTCCACTGTATTTTTCACAAATCTGGTAACCGATCTCAACTGCCTCCGGTTGTCCCTCAACTTCGCTCACACCGGTGTCACCGATCAGTTCGCCTGTCTCTTTTAATTGAACCGCAAGAACAAAAGGCAGATGATCATTGTCAACACAATCTCCAAAAAACTGAATAGCATCTTTAGCTTCGTTTAAATCGGCGTAACTTTCATTCGGGAACCATTTCTTCACTTTTTCCTCTGCGTGATTTTCATATAAACGTTCGGCGTCTTCAGGCTCAAGCCTTCTCACCAGAACACGTTCAGTTTCAAAAAATACTTTCATATGTTTTCTCCAAATTATTTATTCTTCTTAGTATTTAATTACAGATTTTTAATTTCAAGCATTATTTTATCTACGGTTTCCTTTACAAACCGGTCTGCGTCTTCAGGTGTTAAATGCTTATATTCTCTATGCAGATCACCGTGCTTACCGCCTCTGTAAAAACCGCAGATATATTCTCGCCTATTCTCAAAAGCATCCTTGCTAAAGATATCCATATAGTCGTTGTTCAGGCTCTCTGCGGTCTCATATATGTGAAAAGCTTTAAAGTCCGGATGTTCTTCAAGGTATAGGAAATCCAGATCATACCAATCCGCTTTATTTTCCCATAGCAATTCATTCTTTGTTTTATTGACTTCTTTGCCCTTTTCTTCGGAAACATTAGGAAAATAGATTTTTAAAGTCCACTCTATGTCACTCAAAAGATGTACATAGTACCCCAAAAAGAAGGAGTAATGCCTTTTATCATATCCCTTTATCTTTTCATCAGAGAAATACTGTTTCTTATACTCATTAACATCGAAAAAAAGCTCATCCTCCGGTCTGGTCTTAAAATGTGAAACATTCTTTGGTGGGAAATACATAGACCAATCCTCATTTGGAACACCACTGTCAGGAGCTATATTTCCGATAACAAAAGCAGTCTCATCCAGTCCCTTCATTCTTTTGAGTATTTCATCTGCAATCCTCAGATGTACCATCCACGAAGCCATAATAATATCTCCAAATATAATTCTTTTTACAAACCCGATTCCGTCAGCAGTTTTTCTGCCTCATCCTGTGTAAGAGGTTTTCCCCAGATAAATCCCTGAATATAATCACAGTGAATATTGCTCAGAGTTTTCAGCTGTTCCGGCTCCTCTACTCCCTCAGCGATTACTTCCAGATCCAATACATGCGCAAGTGAAATGATCGCCTCCACATACTTCTCGGAAGAATCACTGTCATTCATCTTGTCTATAAAGGATTTATCAATCTTGAGGATATCTGAAGGGAAACTGTTCAGATAGCTTAACGAGGAATATCCGGTTCCAAAATCATCTATGGCTATCCGGATGCCCATATCCTTCAGTTCATTCAGACAGTCCGCCGCCTTTTCTGCAGATTCGATCAGTATGGATTCCGTGATCTCAATTTCAAGCTGCTTTGGTGGAATCCCGCTGTCTTCCAGCAGGCTGCGTATTTCCTGTGCAAATCCGCTTTTCATCAGATGCTTTACCGATGCATTAATGCTTAATGTAATATCAGAACCTGTCTCTCTGATAAGCTCTCCTATAAATATAGCAGATTTCCTGTATACCATCAGATCAAGGCTGTCAATCATGCCCAATCTTTCTGCCGCCGGGATGAATTCCACGGGACTTATGCTGTTACCTTCATTGTCCTTCATACGCGCAAGCGCCTCAAAGCCTCGCAGTTTATGAGACATATCGTACTGTGGCTGAAGGTTGAAACCGATCATATCATTCTCCAGTGCATAACGGACTTTGTTGTCGATCACAAGTGATTTCTTGTCTTTCAGCAATTCCGGAGTAAAACGCAGGATATGCTCGCTGCTGTTAATACGCTTGATCTCTTTCATCGCTGCCACTGAATAGTTTATCAGGGTATCAAACTCCGTCGCATCCAAAGGGAATGCAGCATATCCGAAGCTTGCATTAACAAAGACCTCATATCCGTCTATCAGCATTTTCTCTTCCAGTACGCTTTCATATTTCTTTATGGTCTTTTCTACATCTTCTATCGAATCATAACCGCGTACGACTAAAGAAAACTCATCCCCGTTAATTCGCGAGACAAAATCCAACGTCCCGGAAAGCCCTTCATCAGCAATCTTTCTCCACTTTGATGAAATCTCAAGCAATACCTTATTTCCTATTTCAAACCCCATAGTATCATTGATGATCTTGAAATTATTGATATTGATCGTAGCATTTGAGAAAGGGCTGTTGCGCCGGATCAGTTCATTTATCAGCGCGCTGCTTGCAAAGCCGTTAGGCAGGCCTGTCAGTACATCCGTGGTCGCCTGTTCCTGCATTTTGTGCTGATATTCTTCTATCTTCCGGTTTGTAAGGTAAATGACAACAACTACTATAAGCGTAAGTGCATTGGCAAAAAACCCCGGCAGGCTGCTCAGGTTTCCATGCAATATCCCCACCAGCATCATAGGGAACTGGCCAAGCAAAACTATAACGGAAATGATGTATCCGAGTTTTCCGCAAAAAATCACCATAAGTACAACGCACAAATTGGAAACCGATGAAAAAACGCCTGCGAAAGTATAAATATATAGCGGATTCCCCCCAAGCATCACCACATCCTGGGATCCAGCCGTAAGCCTAACTATGATTGCTGAAGCCAAATACAGCAGCAACAGCAGCACAAATACATACACAGGCGCTTTCCTTCTCTTTGCAAGACGCTCCAGTGTTTTCTCCAGTATCCCTTTCCCATTTTTTTTGTCGTTTTTTATAGCCATGCGCATTTCCTTTCACGCTATTAGTTATATTTCGGTTCAGTTGCTTTTCCTTGCCCTACGGTCCTTCTCGGGATGATTACGATAATAGGCCGCCTTATCCAGTATATCAAACGAATACAGACTTGCCAGTTCATAAAGTATACCAAAAAAAGGCGTTTTCGTCAAATATCAATGCTTTTTTACACAAAAAATGCAGGGATAAGATTTCTCTCATTCCTGCATCTTTGTTAATTCCGATTATAAACGAAGTAAAATGTATCTATCGTTGCTGTCTTTTTTTCTTCCTCGCTTTCATATTTGCTTACATCCAGATAACCGATATACTTTTTTATTACCGGATTGCAATAACACATAACCTTTACCAACTTATCATATCCATATTTCCTATAGGTTATCTGTAAATTTTCATAATCACCTCTTGTTATAGCAATCTTAGAAAAAGTTATATCTTCTCCGTTTTCACCTGCCTGTTCAAATACTGTAAAGTATTTGCTGTAATCTACATTGCTCGATGCATATGCAAATTTATGTCCAAATACTGATGCGAAAACAACTACTGTCATAATAGTTGTGATTACCTTCATCGAAAATGATTTCATTGTCATGATTCTTATTTTCTATCTCAAATTTTATTATAGTCAAAATGCTAAGTCCGTATCACCCTGATACAGGTAATGAGTATCTTCATCTTTTCTCATCATATCGTATTCTGCCTGCTGATCTGCTTCGTATTCATAAATGTCTTCCATGGTATGTACCTTGCCTTTCGTTTGTTTTGTTTTCTTTGTTGTGGCTTTAGTATATGCCCGGAAGCCTTATGATTCAATATTCAAAATATGACTATTTAGTTGCTTATGCTACACTTGTCAGACTCACCGTAGTCTAATTTACATCTGCAGCAAAAACTGTTGTCCAGAATAAAAATACGGCGGTACAAGATCTCTCTTATACCACCGCATGTAGGTCCTTTACAGTATTTTTCGATATCCCTCACTGCCTGTTATTAATCTGGGCCTATTATTTTTACTCTTAGTCTTTTGAGGATCCGACCAAGTCCTTGTTAGTACACTGCAGCAAAAACTGACCCCTGGAAGAATTTTTCTCAAAGCTAACAGAAAGCCAACGATCATTGTTAATCTGGTATACCGTCATCGAATATGCAACACCGGTTCCTTTTAAGTCGCGACTGTTTTTATTCACAGGTGTACCATAAGCTTCAGTAAGATAATCCACGCATTTCTCATCCCAGTCTGTCACAAGCTCCGGAGAACATTGGTTATTCAGCAAGGATACGGTACATACAGATTTATCTTCTATATCGCAATTAATCGCTATACTGTTTAACTCTATGTCATCGATATAAAAAATATTATCTGAAACATAAGTATGACTGTTTCCAATTTCTGTCTGATTCTCCAGTTTGATATCAAAACTCTTTTCAAATAGTTTTATTGCTTCCTCTCTGTCCTTGTCCAACACGCTTTCTATCAGATCACAAGCATCTTTTATATCGTAATCTTTTTTTGAACATGCACAAAATGATACCAGGACTGTAACCATCAAAGCAAGCATTATAACTCTTTTACAGGTCTTCATTTCCCCTCCGTTATTTGAACTCAAAAAATCCCTTGAGCCCTTCTATTTCCTTCAATTCATCGGCAGTAAATCCATAATGAGCAGCTGAAGAAAGGGTTATAAGCTTCTCCAGAAATTCCTCAAAGGACAATTTGAACCATTCTTCAGGTATTTTGTTACAGATCGTACCTCCCTCGTTATGCCCTCCGCCCCAGCTCCAGGCTTCATCAAGCTCTGCTTCATAGGTCCCATCTTCTTTCTTTCTGAAGCAGTACCATGAGACCCACTCCTTCATCCCTTCTATTACTTTTCCACCCTCTTTATGAGGAGCTGAATAGTCTTTCTCGGAATATCCCGGTTTTCCTTTTCGGGCTCCACGCTTATATACCAGAAATACCTCGTTCTTCAAATCGACCACCTCTGAATTCTTAACAAATAATTTTATCAAATTATAATTCTATTATAAAAGCTTTTGTATACATCACCAAGTCCGGCCCAGATATACTGCGTTACCTTCTTTAATCCCTTAACATCGGACTTATGAGTATTATATGCCAAAAGTACACTATTTGCAAGTGAAACGATACCGAGCACCAATGCCATGATAGCTGATATTGCCAGGAATATGTAGTTCTGATTTCCGACAAACAGAATAAAAAATCGAAAAGTGTTAACGGAACATTAAAAAAACCGGTCATTAAACCGGTTTTGCTTTTCCGCATTCTCCACAGAATTTACTGCTGTTCTTCGTACCACAACTCAGGCACGTCCACTCACTGGATCCATTTATCCTCATTTTCTTCGCTATTTCCTGTAGAGTTTGTTCCTTCATCTGAATATCATAAGGATTTGTTGGCGGCATGATGATATGGTCCCATCCATTGGTAATATTCTGTGTCTGAACCATGAGATTCATCTGAATTTTGAAAGCTTCTTCTGAATCCGGGCTCAGAGCCGTGCTCAAAAACTTTGATTTTATATGAATCCCGTAGCTTTCCATGTTTTTGTCAAAAAGCTCCCCGAGACCCTCAAACCCTCTTCTGACCTTGGAAGTATTTTCAGGCCAGTCCTCATTGAGACATTTATTCAGGATTTCCGAAAAATTAGATTTGATCGCCCTCGTAACATCTTCTTCCGTTGCATAAAGAGTCCTGTCATAATCCGACACCTCACAGGCAAACGCAAAACGAGCCTCAAGATCCAGATCCATATAGAACCCGTTTTCGTTCCAGCATTCCCTGAATAGGATCGGCTTGGGAGTTCCTGCCTTAACTTCAAACATACTTTATACCTCCGTGATGTTGTTTTGAATAGCTATTTTTCGACGGGTTCTCATTTCTTATAGCCAAAGAATTTCATAAGATCCCTATTAGGAGCAAGATCTTTTTTCTTAAGTCCAAATTCCCCACCAGGAACAATCTCCAGATATCGGTCCAGAAACTCTCCGTATGTTTTTGCTTCAAAGCAGTCAGGCGTAATAAAGAATTCCCTGCTTCCACCCGTGGTCCGGTCTCCTGCCTGTACATATACCTTGTAGTCACCGCTCTTTAACTTATATACGATATACTTTTCCAGCCCCCATCCATGCACATCAACGCTTCCAAAAGGTACTGCATATTCAGCCACTACAGTATTTTCCTGAAGTGCTGCTTCCTGATATTCATACTCCATAGTTCTCAATAAACTCTCAGTAGTTTCGCAATCGTATAAGTGAAATTCCTTATCGTCCCTAAATTTCCTGGCGAATTCCCATTCTCCGTCGACCTGTATTATGGCATATTGACAGTATTTATCAGCCATTTCCCTGGTAAACCAGCGGTAATCATTTTTGACTTTCTCGTACGTCATATTGATATATGTCTCAATGTCCATGCCATATGCAAATTTCACGTCAGGGTCATAGTTTTTCACCGTTTCCCTGGTATACTCACACAGGAAATCAACAAACTCATCGGCGGTACTGCCGTCCTTCCATTCCCAAACTACCGGTTCGCCCATAAACGTACCATGGTCCTGTCCGAATATATAGAATCCATGACGCGGCACGATCACATATAGCGGTTGCTTCTTCTTCATCTGAACAAGAGTTGCCCATGGATAATCCTTTTTTAGCTTTTCCAGTGCCTTTTGGTAATATACCTCTATATCAGTTCCGTATTTAAATTTCTCGGAATCAGCCTTGGGATTTTTGTTTAGCTCCTTCTCGGCTAATCTCTCTCTTTCTTTTTCTTCTTCCCGCTCAAATATTTCATCTGAGCTCAAGGGCGTCCATGCCCATACCTTTTTCATGCTGTGGGAAGCCAGTGCTGATGCATAGATAAAGGTTCCGTCGTTTTCTCCCAGCTCATCCCATCTTCCTGTTCCCAAGGTACCATCCTTAAATATCAGGAAACAGTATTGTTCGCGTTTGGGGAAGTCACCATCCTTAAAGGACTTAAAACCGCTAAGCTCAAAAGTATAGGCATCTTCTTCGGGAGCAAAGTTTATATAACCGATATTCTCATCTTCCAGACACGCCGAAATGTCATAGCGCTTCAGATAATGCCATTTTGCCACTTCATCCACATCTACAGTATCAAACCCGCTCCGTTCAAATTTCCCGGACAGGATATTCTTCTCACGGAAGGTATCGTTCGGAAGCCATTGTCCTGCCGTATGACGGCCGTCCTTTAATTCAAGAAGGACATAATCCCCATACTCCGGCATATCACCTACTTTTGCATCATGAAACGCATTAAAACATAACTTCAGAGTCTTATAATTGCATTTAAACATTGCTTTCTGTTTCCTTTATGCTTGTTTTCTTTTTCTCATTCCCTGATGGTAATCCTGCAGTCATGACCGAAATTAATTATATAACCGGCGGAATCAACGAGGACAAATGTTCCGTCCCCCCTGTCTTTCCAACTACATTCATATTGTTTTCCATAAGTTCCCTGGCTATTCTCTTTTTCCAGATCATAGTCATGTTTTTTTATCTCTGAATCCTCTCCGGCTATGATATTGAATCCCTGATATATCTCGTCACTCGAACCGGGTTTTATCTCATATCCCGAATCAATGGCCGTTATCGGCTGATATGTTGCCACATCAAGCTTCGCTTCTGTATGATCAATTTTCCCGTTTTTTGAATTATCATTAAACTGCTCTATAACAGCAAATAACTGATAATCTCCCATATCAAGATATCCGTGCTTTTTGTATGTCAGTGATGTCCCGTAATCGGCGATGTCCTCATCATCGTCATAGATATGCAGACGGGGAATATCAATCCCGGTTTTTTCCTTTTGCTCCATGAGTACATTTAATGACAAAGCACGTAGGTCTGCATTTTCTTTCAGATGTATAGACCCTTCCATTTCTATCAGATTTCTGTTCTTCAGATCTGTTGCAAAGCCTTCAGCATCTTCAACGTCTATCGGCAGTACTTCCCTATGAAAATACGTGTCTCTTGCAGCTTCTTTATTGTACTTACCCTCTCTTAATGACGCTTCAATGCAGTAATAAATTGAAAAATAATCTTTTCCGTCATTACCATTTACCGTGTTCTCGGGGATTATCTCATCCTCATTCAGGCCTAATTCTTTTAAAAACAGTTTCCATGCACTTTCCTTAAATGCCTGATAATTTTTGGAGCTGTAAACGGCTCCGGTAGTAGTGTTAATGATGAATGTATATTTCTCGCCATTATAAGAATATAATCCTTCTACCAGATCAGAGAGATAATAATTTCCACCGGTTTTTCCCTCTGCCAGCGCCGATAATCCTTTATCGGATACTTTCCCGCCCTTCAGGTTCTTGTCAAGCCATTCCTGCATCATCTTTCTGCCAAGTTCAGCAGCGGACTCTTTATCTTCCTTTGAATACTGAGCGCCAATGCATCCCGTCACAGCCAGTGCGATGCTTAAGCACATAACCAGCATCAATATGCCTTTTTTCATTGCCAGGTCCCCTTTCACCAAAAACTACCTGTATAGTAACACTTCACTATTTTTTTGTAAATATTAATGTTACTAATATTTCGTGACCTTTCCGATATATGCAACTGATCTGTTGGCAATTGATACTATCCCGTTTTGAGAATATTCATTGAAAGAATTTAACAGCTCTTCCATATACGGATCATAATTCTGATCGCCTTCTTTTAGGGAGTATGACCCTGATAAGTTTCGGGCTATATATTTTTCTTTATCATAAAACAACAGATTGTCAAAGGATATATAATCATACTTATCATCAAAGAAAGTCCTGATCCTCGGATCATCCTTTACTATCCCGCCACCAAAGCCTTTAAAATTGGGACAGTACTTTGAAAAAACACGATGAAGTTCACGGTTTAGGGGATCGGATTCGTCACGGATATTCCATATCAGTACGGCCCTGCCATCTTTCTTTAAGATCCTTGAACATTCATTCCTAAATTTTTCTACATCAAACCAGTGGAATGCCTGCGCGGTCGTGATGAAGTCGACGGAACCATCTTCGAGTGTCGTATTCTCGGCATCTCCTTTTATGGAGCAGAAATTGCCGTATCCGCAGAGTTCTTTTTCCGCTACCATTCTCATATCGTCGTTTGGCTCCACACAGAAAACACGGCTTCCTTTTTCAAGCAGATGCCTCGCAAACTTTCCTGTACCTGATCCAATATCTGCTATTATGGAATCTTCCGACATCTTATACGTGCTGTACAGGCTGTCTATCAGTTCCTTTGCATACCCGGGTCTTCCTACGGTGTAATCCCCGGCATACCCGTCAAATTTATTTGTAGTATCCATTTTCGCCTCTTCTTTAATCCCATGTGACAGGGTTTCCTTTTCTTTCCGTCATCTGCCTGTTGATTATCCCGTCTGCAGGATATCCGATAATGAGGCCGCCGTTAATGGTCTCATCTTCCTTTAATCCGTGCTTATACATAAGCTCACGTATAACTTTGTTTTCGTCGAGCCAGTGGAGCTGATTGATCCAGCACGATCCTAGGTCAAGGGCGTTAGCAGCTATCATCATGTTTTCAAGCGCACAGGCGCTGTCAGCCATGGCATTTCCATAGCCTATCTTGTTGGCAACGACGATAAGCACGGGTGCCCCATAGTGAAAAACATATCCACCCTTCTTAGCCGCCATGACCGAGCCCTTCATCGAGACGTACATATCTTCAGTAACGTCCATCTTGCTGAACTCATCCCTCACCGTTTCCGCCAGCTCGGATAATACTTCTTTACCGGTAAACACAATGAAGTGCGTTGTCTGATTGTTATGCCCGCTTGGTGCATACCTTCCGGCCTCGATAACCTTTTCGATCAGGTCTCTTTCCGGCATAACATCCGAATACTTCCTGGTGCTTCTTCTTGTCAAAATAGCTTCTATTGCTTCCATACATTACCTTCCCCGCTTTATTTTTTAAATCTTTCAAATCCTGTTTTTACATCATTAATATCATAACATATTATGTTATTAAAAGTGTCAGAACCTAATAAGAACCGGACAAATCTTGCCCCAAGATAATATCCGGTATCTCCATAACCTTCAAATCTGACCCAGTCCCCAAAATACCTCTGGTTCTCGTTTGTCATGCATTCAAGATCATCAGAAAATGATTTTCTTATCAGATCGATGTTTTTATCGCACCACTTCTTCCACTCTTCATCATACTGATGAAAATATTCCGGGCTTCCGGCTATCTCCTGTTCAAATACCATTGCAATGCCTTCTGTAAAAAGCTGCCACAGGAACTTATCCGGATTATTATCAAATTCCCTCTTTAGTATCCCGTACTGATCCTGATAAGCATGCCCGAGCTCATGTATGATCAGCCCGGTCATGTGATTAATATCCTGCCAGTTCAATTCCAGTATTTTCTCAATGCCTAACAGCACCGTGGTTTTTCCATTGACAGGCGTTACCCATCCGGCACCGTTGCATAAACCGAGATAAAGTATCACATCGGCATCGACGCTTTTCCCAAAACGCTCAATGATCTTTTCTTCAAGGTTTTCCGTGATCAAATTGAAAGATTTTATTACCTGATCAAATTTTGTTTTATCTTTTATTACTGCATCCAGGACGGGCAGATAACTGGTTTCCCATGGAAAGCCGGCATCAATTCCCTCTTGCATGTCATTAAGGCACAGATCTTTTGCTCCGGGCACACAGGAATCCATATATTTCTTCCATCTGTCGATATCAAAATCCCCGGAATCATATATCTGAAAAATACCTTCTGTTGTATCTATTACTCTCATAATAATTTTATTTATTAATCTAAATTTCCCAATATTCCGCTAAAATAATCAGCACGTTTTATTTCGATGCAGTATATGTCGGTACCCACCCGTTTTCACTGCCGTTTATCATTCCTATACCGGTTTTCAGCGCATTAAGTTCTTTATGGCACGCATCAACAGCCTCAGCGATAAACTCATCCGTCATTTCTTTCGTAAAGAAAAAAATCTCGCCTTCCCCGGCTTCCCGGAAATAAGAGTTTATTGATCTTGTCAGCCACAAAAGATCAAATCTGCAGATTTCGTTTATCTTCTCTTCAGCAAAATCCTCCGGAACAGCCAGATCATTTTTCAGGTTATATTTTTCAACCACATAATGATTTGTTATGGCATAATCATTATGCAGTTTTTCAACATTCCCGGGGATCATAGGATTCCAGTGGTACCGGTCATAGACAAAATGCCTGTAGCACAAATCCTGTACCAGATGGAGATAATATCCCAGATAAAGATCGTCCGTCATCAACAGGCTGCCGTACCGGTTCCTGAAACCCTCAAAGTCATATGTCCTCATGTCCGTAGGCGGTACTGTTATCTTAAGATGTCCTATATTTCTTTCTCCTGCATCCGGAAGAACCGCGCCAAACTTCAGGCGCCCAATATCCTTAAATTTATGTTCTTTTGTCAGCTCCTCGATGATAGCAAGGTGTACTAAACTAGATGCCATAACATATAACACTTTCTATCTGCTGATACTGCTTTCCGCTCTCAAGGGCAAACGGATGCTGTTTACCTACTCCTCCAAACCACTTATATGGAGGGTCATTTTCCGTTTTCCCCTCTCCAGTATCCTTTATTATTTATTCGTTTCGTCCGGATATTCCCAGAATCCTCCGGTATGGAAATTCTCATTTCCCAGCGGTGTCGCAGTAAGCTTGAATATCACACAGCCATCCGGGCAGACCACAGTTTTGGAATATTTTCCGTCACCGCCCAATTTAGTCAGGTCGCCCCCGCTTCTTACAGCTTCCATGAGCGGATACAGCATCATCATTGTCTTTGAGCATATTCCGTATCCGTCCTTGTTCACCGGACATCCATAAGTGCATGTGTATTTGTCGCCGATCTCTTCGCCGTTGCGGCAGTATCTTTCCGTATGATCCCCATGCAGGAATCCGGTTACCTCAATATTAAATTCGTATTCCTCATCATACCATTTTTTCATGATCTTCTCCTTTTTCAAATATCGTAATGTTGCATCAGATACTCCTCAAGCTCAGGAAACCCACCCCTGTCATATGAAGAAATATCCTTTCCCTCAGCGTTTATCATGCAGTCCGTTAATAAGAATGTCTTTATGCCGATCTCCGCAGCACACATATCCTCATTCACGTCATTACCAACCATGATGCAGTCTTCCGCTTTATATCCTAATTTTTCCAGCAGCTCAGCATAGTATTTCGTATTTGGCTTGCAGTAATGTGAATTCTCGTATGTTGTTATATATTCAAAATCATCCGGATCCACACCGGCCCACTGCATGCGCTTTTTCTGCGCCGTTTCAGGGAATACGGGGTTAGAAGCAAGCACCACCTTTATCCCTGCAGCCCTGAGCTTCCGGATCAGTTCAGCGGCAACGGGAGTATGTCCGCATACCATTTTCGCCCTGTCAAATTCATTCGCGTAAAATTCGTTAAAAATCTTTTTGTCGGCTAATGCCTTTTCGCCAAACAGCCCCGAAAAGGTATCCCAGAACACATCCTCGTTTGTCTTTGCGCCGTTGTTCTTTACCATGGCACCGGTCCCGGCCCAAACACCTTTTATAAGCTTTTCCGGATCATATCCGAAAGGGGCAGCTTTTTTACACAGCTCAGAAAAATATGCCTTAACGAAAACATCCTGATCCATAGGCAGGAGCGTCCCGTCAAGGTCAAACATTACTATCTTCATAAAAACCTCCTTATTCATCATCATCCATATCTAATAACAACCTGTCGGCATCAGCATCCTGATCGCTCTCCAATATCTCCACGCTCCGGAGCTTGCGGTTGATAGCCCTGGTCCTGCGCCCAACAAGATTATCCAGTTCCTCACCGGCCTTTGAGATCTTATCCTGGGCAGCCTTAAGGGCTTTCTCAAATTTCATGAACTCGCCCTTGGTCTCGCTCAGAATCTTCCACACCTCACTGCTGCGTTTCTGTATCGCCAGTGTCCTGAATCCCATCTGCAATGAGTTCAGCATGGCAGCCATCGTTGACGGGCCTGCAACAGTGACATTAAATTCCTGCTGGAGCTGGCCTGTGAGCCCGCTGTTGACTACCTCGGCATATAAGCCTTCAAATGGCAAAAACATTATGCCGAAATTCGTGGTATACGGCGGCTCGACATATTTCTGCCTTATATCATTTGCACACTTCTTTATAACAATCTCCAGCTGCTTTTTCGCTTCTGCTATGCGTGCAGCATCGCCGGAATCATAGGCATCCTGAAGGGCAGTGAAAGTATCTCCCGGGAACTTGGAATCTATCGGAAGGTATATCATGTTATCACCGTCAGATCCGGGAAGCTTAATGGCGTATTCGACATGATTGCTACTGCCCGGGATTGTCGGTATCTCATGCTCATACTGTTCAGGTGCGAGTATCTCATCCAGTATCATACCGAGCTGTATCTCTCCCATGATACCGCGTGTCTTTACATTTGACAGTATCTTCTTCAGATCCCCGACTCCCGACGCAACGGTCTGCATCTCGCCAAGGCCTTTATATACCTGCTCAAGCCTTTCACTAACAAGCTTGAACGATTCACGAAGATTGCTTTCAAGCTTATCGCTTACCATTGACTGTATGGAATCCAGTTTCTTCTGGTTCGATTCCGAAAGGTTGTTAAGATGCTCCCCTACAGTGCGCTTTATGGCTTCGAGGCGCTCATTATTTGAGGACTCCAGCGTCTTAAACCGGTTCTCAAGGGTTATGAGCTGGTCGTTCACCCTTTTTGCCGACTGTATCTGGTTTTCAGAAATGGACTGCCCCATTGCCGAGAAATTATCGGCATTTGACTTTGACATCATGGACAGGATTTCCGTGATCGTTTCGATCATTGCGCGGTTAGAAGCCTGGATGCTGTTTGCCGTCTCTTCCCTCAGCTCACGCTGTGAAGCACTCAGCCCGTCCTTCACGGATGCCACGATACGGTCAGCTTCCTCTGTGGATTTATTTCCTATGAACAGTTTGATGATAACCACAACCAGCAACAGCAGGTTGATAATTACCAGAATATCAGTAATACTCATGATCAAATCTCCCGGCTTATTTCAAGAAAAATGCCCTCACGGCATCTGCCATCTCGTTCAGGTGTTTTGTGAAGCAGTGGTCATCACCGTGTATCGGTACAAGTTCCGCATTCTTATACAGCTTTGCAGCTTTCTCTGCATAACTGAAAGGAACCGTTTCGTCCGCATCGCCGTGTATGATCAGCACAGGTCCCTCAAACCTTTCGATCTCATCCTCCACATGTATCGTCTGGACTACGCGGATATAATCTCCCGACAGCTCCCAGGATCCGGATGTTATCATGTCAGGTATATGCTTCGGATCAAATGATGTTCCGAGTACGTTTCCCTCCCTTGCTATCTCCGGGATCATCCATGCAGGTGATAAAGGCAGCAATGCCTTAAAATCATCCGGGCACATTCCTCCGACCAGCATGGTAAGGAGCCCGCCCTGGGAATGTCCGCTCAAGTAAAGATCCGTCACGAAATCAAGGGACTTGGCATATTTGACTGCCGCTAAGGCATTGGTCACCCATTTATACAGTGTATGGTCCTTAAATTCACCGTCGCTCCCGCCATGTCCGTACATTTCTACCCTAAGCACGGAAACACCGGCGTCGTTCATCGCCTTCTGTGCGGCTTTGATATGGTCTTCCTCCATATGCCCAGTAAAACCATGTATCAGGATGCATAAAGGACCCTTTTCAGCGCCCTCAGGCCTGTCAAGCTTCGCATGGAGCCTTGTCCCGTCACTGTCTATAAAAAATTCTTTCATATGTGTTTTCCTTTCCGTTATAATCTATCTATTATATTATATCATTCCATTTGGTAAATTCAATATTATGCGCCAAAAAAGCCAAGAAAAAACAGCGGTCACAATGAACCGCTGTCTTTCATACTATTAAAAAATCCTAGTAGAAAATCTTAAAATAATCAAAATCAATCTTTCCGGTCTCAAACAAAACCAAGCCTTCTAAAGTATCATGTGCGTACTCACATTGTACAGAAACAACTTTACCATCCTTATAGAATACGGCATAAGCATATTTACTTACTGTCTCATCGCCTTCTATTTTGGCCCAGACTAATCCGTCCTGTCCCGTGATCCCGGTGATATTCTTTTTCGAAAGCTCCTCTTCAACCTGGAATATATTAAAGTCTAGCTCGTAAGACACTCCATTCAGGTCGTCATTAGGATTGATACCGAACGATATCTCAACGATGCTCTCTTTTCCTGCAGGAATTTCATCCATCACGTTAATGCACTTCCCCAAAGAATTTCCGTACCTGTCTATCATTTCCACGGTGATCTCAGTCACCACATTATCTACCTTGGGCGTTACAGTGAAATACAATGATCTGTAATGCATCCCGGTATATTCAATAACATCAGGATTTATCTTCACAAGGTCAGAAGACGGCACGCTCTCAGCATCCAGGCTTAATGTCCCGTAAACATCATCCTGGCCTAAATAATCGTTCAGAACGATCACATCTTTGTCAGCAGGATATCCAATTGCCCGGTCATCAGTCTGATTCCGGCTGTTTGAGATATAAAACCTGATCACATGAATGATCACCATCATCAGCAGGGAAAATATTATCCCTATGGCCAACAGCTGGTTCCTTCTCCTGTCCTTTTCCCGGAGTTTTCTTCTCAGGTCTTCTTCCTCACGGAAAAACCTCCTTGGATCGCCAGCGGTTTCATTGTTATATTTATAATGTCTCCAGGCATCATCCTGAAAAGGATTGAACATCCCGTCATCCGCAGGCTCCTCCTTTTGGGGGATATCCTCCACATTTTCAGGAGCCTTCTTAGGTTCCTCTGCTTTTTCCGGAGCCTTGAACGGACTTTCAATCCCCTGTATAGGTGTCAGTTCAACAGGTGAAAAAAGATCTACTGTCTCAAATGACTGAAAATCCTTATTTTCCACTTTCTTCCTCCTTTTTGCTAACCTGTCGCAGCGTTGTACCACATAATCCCGGTATTATGATACCAATATACAGTATCCTGCTAACATCTTCAAGCAGCAACAAAGCGAATTATATGGGGATAATTGCAGAAAAAGATTAATTTATCATGGCTACATTTTCTACCTTCGCATTAGCAGTCTGCAGGTGCCTTGCCTCTGCAGCCACCTCAAGTACCGGCATAGCAAGGCTTCCCGGGCGCCTGTCGAAACGCAGTGATGTGATGCATGTATGCTGAAGGTATCCGAGGACCATGCACAGATGAGGGAACGGTATGTTAAATACTCTTGAGAGAAAAGCTGTCGAAGATCCGCCATGGCAGAAAAGCACCAGGGTCCTCTTCCTGTCGTCCTCGGTCTTGCAGCGATAATAGAGCCCTTCACGCTCATAGCCTAAGGATGCCAGCCACCTGTCGGTCCCTTCCATCACGCTGTCGATATCGGTCGTTGCCGTATTCTCGACAAAGTTCGGGAATTCCCTCCAGGCAGGATTCTGAAGATCTATGCCCATGCTCATAAGCTCGGCCGAAACGATCCACGGATTCCCGCTGGTATACAGCGCATCCTCACGCCCGTACCTTATCTCCTTCATGAAATCCAGTATATTTATCTTTCCTATCCCTGATGCCTCCGCAAAAGGCTGCGCTGTCTGTCTTGCCCTTCCCATAGGCGAGGAATATATCTCCTCTATGCCTTCCTCGAGCAGGCGCTGTGCAACTATATCCGCCTGCCTGTGCCCAAGCTCGGTAAGGCAGTCCTTATCATAATCAGGGTCCCCATGACGCACCAAAATAAGCCTCATGCCTATCCTCCGTTTATCTTTTTATTCTTTTTTTTCACTGTATTGTTTTTAGCCATTCGACGATATCGTCACGTGAATCCGGTATGTCATCGCAGTATATGCTCATGACTTCTATCACATCTGCGCCTTTTGCCTTTTCCCTGACAAACGAGGTACTCGAGCCGAATCCCGCTGAGCCCTGCGTAGCGATCAGATAGATCGTCTTGCCTGTAAAATCATTGCCTTCAAGGAATGTCGCTACAGGCATCGGCACAGTTCCCCACCATATCGGGTATATGAGTATGATCTCGCTGTAGTCTGAAATGTCGATATCTTCTATGCCGGGCCTTGCATCCTCACGGAGTTCCTTTCCCCCGACAGATACGGTATCCATGTAAGAGGACGGGTATTTTTCACCGGTAAGCGTTATAGGTACTATCTCCGAGCCGATGGCATCTTTTACCATGTATGCAAGCAGTTCCGTATTGCCTATGAGCGTTCCACCCGATCTCATAAGCGAGGCTCCGGAAACAGCATCCACATCATCCTCGAAATCGGTATTGCCCACTCTTGTAAAGTATACGACAAGAGGCTTGTCACCGGTCATTTCGACCTTTTCGCCTGTGACCTTTTCCTCAAAGATTATATCGACCTTCCTCAGATGCCTGTTCAGGTAAGGCACCAGAGCCAGACCGATGGCCAGCCCCAAAATTGCAAGTATCGATATCAGGATGACAGCCTTCTTCTTGGATTTTGCCTTAAAATAGAAATGCATTCCACCATGTACAAATGACAGCGTGAGCACTGCAGTAGCAAGATACCTGTGGAAAAGCGGCTCCATCATGAATTTGAACCATGGGAACAGAGTCCTTGACACTCCCATGCTGCTTATCATAAGGACGCAGGCCGTAGCAAGCAGCAGGATGATAACTGCATCAGCAAACTTCCTTGATGCCGCTTTTTTATCCAGATTCCTGAAAACTGCCTTGAACCAGTACCTCTTGATGACTATATGTACCACCAGGCTTACAAAAAACACTATGCCAAGTATCTCATGGGCGACATTGCCCACGATCACGTAAAGCATCTGGGCAAGCAGTGCCAGATACATAACCAGCTCACTGGCTAGATTGATCTTCTTTTTCATAAAAATTTTCCTGTCTCGGTTATTTCCATTCCTTCCACACTTCGGGCCTGTACCCGACGGTGGACTGCTTACCGTTCCTGACTACCGGGGTCTTTATGACCGACGGGTTTTCAAGTATCTTTTCAAGCTTGTCTTCCTCAGCAAGGTACTTGATTATGGTAGCGGTTTCCTTTTCCTTGCCGTCCCAGTCGACCATGCCGTCAATGCCGCCGTTTGCCTGTGCCACGGACAGGAACTCGCCTTTGCTCATCCCTTTTTCCTTCATGTCCACAGACTGGAATTTGATCCCCCGCTCCTTGAAAAACCTTTCAGCCTTACGAGTATCGCTGCACTTCTTTGTGCCAAAAATCTGTATGTTCATTTATTTTCCCTTATCCTATCTTATCAGCGGAGTTCCTTTAGCATCTCAGAAAGCGTAGCCTCAATGCCTGCACTGCCTTCTTCTATCGTTATGTCCGCATAGCGCTCATAAAGGATGCTCCTGCTGTCAAACATCTCTTTGAACGTTTCCCCGTCCTTAAGGACAACGCCACGCTCCCTGATGTCATGGAGCCTTCTTAAAAGCTCATCCTCAGCCACTTTAAGGTAAACGACTGTCCCGATTGATGACAGATGCCGCATGGCTTTTTCACTGTAGACCACGCTTCCCCCTGTTGCGATCACCGTATTTACGGGGCTGACGGAAAGGACTGCCTTTTCTTCCCTTTCCATAAAGCCTTCAACACCGTATTCCTCGATGAGATCACGGAGCAGTGCCTTTTCCCGCTGCTGTATCACAAGATCGGTATCCACGAAATCCATCCCCAGCATTTTTGCCAGGATGACGCCTGCCGTGCTTTTCCCTGATGCCGGCATCCCTATCAGGACAATATTTTCCTTTGTCATTGATCCCCCGTCTCCTTAAGGTCAGCGAATTTCTTCTGCATTGTGGGGTTGTCCTTAGTAAGCTTCTTTATGCTTACATCCTCAACCTTATTATTTGCCAGGCGCAGCTGGTTATCAGAGCCCTGGAGTTCCTTCTTCACCTTCTCGAGGTGGTCTATCGTCTTATCTATCTCGTCTATCGCCTTCTGGAAATGGTCATGCGCAAGCTGATAATTCCTGCCGAATTCATCCTTGAACTTCATAAGGTTGCTCTCGAAGTTGGTTATGTCCACATTCTGGTTCTGAACCTTCACAAGCTCCCTCTTATAAGTCATGGCATTCATGGCAGCGTTCCTCAGAAGCGTGATGATCGGTATGAAGCACTGCGGACGGACTACGTACATTTTCTCAAACTTATGGGAGACATCCACTATGCCGGCATTGTATATCTCACTGTCCGACTCGAGCAGTGATACGAGTACGGCATACTCGCAGTTCTTCTCTCTGCGGTCCTTGTCAAGCTCCTTGAGGAAATCCTCGTTCTTATGCTTGGTCGCGGTCTGATCCATCTCATTCTTCATCTCGAACATGATGGAGACTATCTCGTTCCCGCCCTCATCATTCTCACGGTAAATGAAATCACCCTTGCTTCCGCTCTTTGCATCATTGTCCTTTTCAAAATATGCATTCCTGAAAGCCGTGGCACGGAGCTGCTCGAACTGTATCTGGCAGTGCTGCTCAAGAGTCTCTCCGACCATCTTTGTTGACATCTTCGTCTTAAGGTCCTTATAAAACTCTATCTGCTTGTCTTTTTCTTCGAGCAGTATCTTGTTCCTTTCCTTTTCGTTCGTAAGAGAGGTTTCAAGCTCACGGATCTCCTCGTTTGCCTTCTGCACGGCCTCCAGCATCCTGGTCTTGCCCTTTTCCTGCTCGCTCTTAACAGCAAACTCGAGTTCCTTCTTATCAGCCTCTAATGCAGAGATCTTTTCCTTCTCGCTCTGGACTGCCTTCATGACCTCAGCCTCATTCTTGCTGCGGATCACTTCCATCTCCTGCTTGAGCCTGTCGGCTTCGGCTTCCGCCTTGTGCAGCTTCTCCTCCAGCTCATGTATCTCTATATCGGCCTTCTCCTTGGCCTTTGCTGCGGCATCGGTCTCCTTGGCATGGATCTCCATACGCATGAGATTATCCTTGTTCTCCATCTCAAGCTTATGCTCCCTCTTTAAATGGTCAACCGCTTCCGCAACCTTTGCATCAACATCCTGCTTGAACTCAGAATCCCTGATCTGGTTCACTATCGAGTCCAGTTCGGACTCATCTACCGTAAAGACCTGTCCACAGTGCGGGCATTTAAGTTCTGTCATAATAAACCCCCCTTTTTCTCTCCATGATAGTGCTTTTTCCTCGTGCAATCCGCCTGTTCTACCACTGTCTAACTGCTCCGTTTGCCCTTCAAACATCAGCATCCGGAAAGGGTATCAGCACCGGATTTATGCATTAATCATAATCCATCAAGCCCCGAAAAGTCAAGGAAAAACAGGTACCTTGAACCCCATCGCCTCCAAAACTTCCCTGTTGAGATCCTCAGGGAACTTAGGCGGGAGGAACCTGAATCTTCCGTCTTTTTTATCAAACTTCATCTCAAAGATACCAAATCCGCCATAGTAATCCCAGCTTGTGCGGGGTATCCCTCTCTCATCCAGCAGCCTGGTCACAACCGAATACCATTTGGCCCTCTGCTCCTTATCCACCGCAAAGTTGTTGCATCCGAACTCTCCGCAGAAAACAGGTGCGTTCCTGGACATACTGAATTCCGAATATACATCGAAAACGCGCTCTATGGCTTCGATAGTCCCGGTATAAGGGTATCCTTCAAAGCATCTCCTCTCGATCTCAGTGGCATCCTCCGGCATAGGGGGCATCTTTTCCTTATCATAAGGGAACGGAAGGCCCTTGACCCTTTCCATATGGCACCAGGGTGCGCCCTGATGGGTAAAGGTATGTGGGTCATAGAAGTGGAAGGTATAGATCACCTTGTCATCCTTAAAATCTGGAAGGCGCCTCATCGCCTCAGTGCTGTTCCAGTCTGCTCCCCCGACTATGATATAATGAATCTTGTCTATCTCACGGACCTTTTTGAACAGCCTGCCGATGATCCCGTTCCACACGTCAATATCAATGCCGTGCGGCTCGTTCATAAGCTCAAATACAAGATATTCCGAAGCGTCCTTATATCTCTCGGCCAGCTGTGTCCATACGGGTGTAAGTACATCCTCGACATCTGCCGGTGTCACAGAATCCACATGCGTATTGTTATGGAAATCAAATATCACATATATGCCCAGCTCTTTTGACCATGTGGCTACATTGTCCAGTATCCCAAGTATCTTACCGTTTATGGCACAGCCATTCTCCCTGTCTATGAATCTCTCAAAATGGATCGGGATGCGCACCACATCTCCTCCCATTTCCCTGACGTGCTCAAAATCCTTCTTTGTGAACATCTCCGCAGCAACATCATCCGCTGACCTGTGCTCAAGCCATCCGCTGAAATTAAAACCCTTTGTAAAGGGTGCCGGTATCGTCCTGTCCATTTCCTACCTCCACAAAACAAAAATTCTTTATATTAAATTATATTTTATACCAAAAATAAAGTCAACAAAGAAAAAGCAAGCCGCCCATCCCCCCTCGTGGATAAACGGCCCGCCATTATTAACCTGTTATACTTGTAACTACAGTATATGTAGATTACTTAACTGCGTATTCGTTGTAAAGCTTTCCGGTCTCGTCTGTCTCGTTATCGATGAAGATCCAGCCCTTAAGTCCTGATGCAGCCTTGATATATGCCTTCATAGGTCCGAACTCGTTATCTTCAAGGAAGATGACCTTCTTTACAACATAGGTCTCGCCTTCGCCTACCATACCGATAGAATCATCAACCATACAGTTCTTATTAGCGAATACTTCGAATGTCCAGGCTGCTGTGTACTTAGCAAGCTTGTTTTCCTCGTAACGTGCAGGAGCTATAGTATAAACACCGTTCTTGTTTGTCTTCTCAACGAAGCCTTTCTTTGTGAGCTTGTAGTTCTTGGTCAGCCAGATGTTTCCAAAAACGGGAGTGTAAGTCTCAACGTTAACCTTGATGTACTTATTGCTGTTCTGCTCTGTGGGTACATAAGCGTGTGCGCCTTCAGGATTGTACTCGCTGACAACTTTAAGCTTGCCGTTGTTATACTTGAAAACCTTCATGCTTAAGAGAATGTTATCTACATCTGCGTAGTAGCTGGCTACTATCTCTTTTGTATTGTCTTCGGGGTTAACATCAACAACTGTAACATTTATATTCTTAAGGTGATCAAGCTTATCATGAAGCCTGTTCTCTTCTGTTGCCTCAGGATATCTCTCAATGAGGCCGCCCTCTTCGTAAGCTTTCTTGCCGTTAACTGTCATCTTGAAGCTGTAATCGATATCTCCGTTGTCCAAAGGATTGATATCCTGATAATAAGTAACGATCTCTTCAGTACCGTCTCCGTTCAGATCAGCTATCAATGTGTCGTCGCTTGCCTTAATTCCAATAAAGCTTGCTATTGCAACAAAACCTGTCATCATGATTCCACCTACGATTGTCTTTAATACGTTATGCATCTTTTTTTCTCCTTTTTGTTTGTGTTTGTGTTTTTATTTTTTGTTTTTGGGTTTTCCCCTTGCTTGTGAGTTCATAATACACAGTTTTTAAGCGAGTTTCAATATTCAGAATACCCCATAAATGTAGTAAAAGCTACACCCTGCAATCAAGGTGTAGCTTAATTTACAAAATTTCAAAATATGTAGTTTATCTTTTCTTATTCTTTTTTAACACACACCCTATACAGGCGCTTTTCCAGTTTGTACCTGGTCATGATCTCTTCTTTCAGATATTCTATAGTAAAATCCTTGAAGAAACTCCTTATATCCTCTTCATTAAAAAACCGCTTTATGGTCTTCCCTTCCATCTCGAATACATGATGCTCTATCTCCGGTCCCTGTCCTGCTCCGTGCAGAACATCATTTATGGAATTCACCCGCAGGATCAGGTGCCCGCCGGGAGTAAGTATCCTGCGTATATCATTCAGTATTTTCTCTGTATCCGATTTAAGGAAATAATGCAGGCACAGATCTGCGATCACAACATCAAATGCATCATCCTCAAAAGGCAGCCCGTCCAGCATGTTGAAGCATTTGGCATCATATACTTCCGGAAAATTCTTCCTTATATTATTGATAGCACTCGGAGACTGATCGCAGGAAATCACCTGCTTTCCCTTTGATATCAGATAAAGCGTATCATTGCCACCGCCGCATCCAAGATCCAGTATCGGTTTCTGAGTGCCCATTATTATATCATCGAACTTCTCCAGCCAGTCATCTACCTTTATTGTAGCTCTGTCATAATCCTTATGCACATTGTCCCAGTATTCCAGGGATTTTTGTCTGTATACCTGTTCCATCTTCTATTCTCCCAACAATGCCTGTTTACTTTGCTATATCTTGTTTGCTTTTCCTTAAATGTGTTTTTATTATTTCATATATCAGGAATACCACAAAGGCTGCAATAAAGAAAAGCAATATAGTTTTTATAAGACTAAAAGGCGCAAATGATAACCACATAGTCCGAGAAGGTTGGGGATCTCCAAGTTTTGTTTGCGGATATAACTGATTTAAAAGCAGTCCGAATCCGGTTTTCCCGCTGTAATCGCCACCCCAGCTGGTGCTTCCAAAAACTAAATCTTTATTTGTATAGTAATATATGAGATTAGTGAGAAAACATGCACCGTTTATCACGACAGAACTGATAATGGACTTAATTATTATACTCTTAAAATTCAATTTGCCTTCTGCATCATTATTTATATAGTGTGATGAAACCATGGCTATTACAGCTATGGCAGTATAAACTCCATAATCAACAAATAATGTCTCATAGTCAAGACCCCATTTTACATGAACGATAAATACTTCCGCTATATAGGCGAATACCAAAGCAATTATCAGCAAAAACCAGTGTTTTTTCATGCTCTTTCCTATTGAAATTCCCAGCACAAGGAAAAATATGGGATTGATTACAAGAAACCGGATTTCTCTCAATACATAAACTCTTCGAAGAAACGTCGTTTCAATCCAGGGAAATGCTATCAAAACCAAAGCAGATATCAGTATCCATGTTATAGCCTTTTTCATAACAACCTCCAAACCCAATGTCTTCAGGTTTTACTCCTTCTTATGTATATTAGACGAACATGAACCTGATATAGTTCCAACATGTTTACTATTTTCCAACCGATACATATCTATCCGTATAAACCAATTTGTAATACTACCAAATGTTTATCCTCTTCTTCGGAGACAGATACATAGTATCGCCTTTCTTAACATCATAAGTCTCATAAAACTCTTCAAACTGCTGAACTACAATATTCGTTCTGAGATAATCTAACAGATGTGTATCCGTGGCAAAATAATACTGTTCGGATTCTTCAGACATAATGCTACGCCACCTTTTTGCATAGGCTGTAAAAAACTCCTCATAATTAAAATCCGGTATTTTCTCGGCCATTTTTAGGATAACCTTCATACCTGCTATATCAGCAATAGTTTCACCACACACCATTTTCCCGTTAACATTTCCATTTAACCATACTGTTATATTACTCAAATATTTGATAAGCTCATCAGTCTTTAGCTCGAAAGTCGAATAATCTTCCTCAGTCCACCAGTTCACATAATCTCCGTTTTTATCAAATAAAGCACCGCTAGTATCAAATGCATGTGAAATCTCGTGACCGATGATAGTACCTAATCCTGCATATAGCTCCTCATCGGATATACCATCATAGTAAAAATCCCCATCAACTATTCCGTAATTAATTATAATGCTGTTATATAATGGATCATAAAATGCATTTGTAGTAAGATAAAGATTTCTCCATTCTGTATGACTGCATGTCCTGCCAATTTTAGCAAGAGCAACCTGCCATTTATAATCGTTTATCTTTTGTATAGCATCCAGATAAGAAAGACCTTTTATATCCAAGTCTGAGAAATCATCCCAAACTGGCGGATATACTGCACCAATATTAATATTATCAAGTTTCTCTATAGCATATTTTTTTGTACTCTCTGAAAGCCAATCCTCTTCCGAAAGCATCAACCTGTATTCATCTATGATCTGTTTAATCAGTTTCTTAACATGTTCTTGGGTCTTGGTTGCATGATATTTCTGAAGATATGCCTTATAAAATGGTGTACCCAAACTTATTACTACAGTTCTTAATGCAAAATCTTCATCTGATGCAACTTCTGATATTCCATATAATGATTTATAATAATCATCAAATAGTTTATCGGCATCCTGATTTAAATGGGGACCCATTTTCATTACACAGGTTACTATCAGATACCTTTTTAGATAAGCAAGATCACTTTCCGTGTAAATCCTATCCAGATTTTTAATAATATCAGTATTAAAAACCTCGTATTGTTCGGCATCCGCAACCCCATAATAATCAAGGACACGCATCAAAGGAAATTCTTTAGTCAAGCTCTTTATTTCATCACTAGACATAATAACAACATTTCCTTCATAGGGACTTAACCCCCTTTTAACCTCTCGGATTTGTTCATAATAAAAAAATGGCTCAATTCTAGAAACGACTGCGTCATACATTTGAGCCGCTTCAGCCCTGTCATAGCCTGCGAGCTTCATTAATTCTGAAACAAATTTTTTCTCTGATGTTTGCTGTCGTCCTGAAGGTTTTGAAGTCTCACCTTCAGGACCTATATGATTATTAATTCTGATAGCCACTATATATCTAGATGAGTCTGACACAGCAGGTTCTATATTTACATTGATAAACCTAGAAAAACAATTCCCTATATCTTTGTCACAAATAAACTTAGTCAACTCTTCGAGTGACTGAATTGCCTGTATCTCATCAATCAACTGAATCATCGGAGTTAGTCCGGTTTTATTTCGTTCATCCCAGTCAAGTATAGCATTATAATAATCCCTTATCAGTTCAACATCATGGCCTTCCATATTTTCATCGGTAATCAATGCCTTTTCTTTGTCTTCAACAGTTTTATTAACTTCACTCGTAAAAGACCAGAATCTATATCCGGCAGGTATCTCTGCGTTTTTCAGCCAATCATAATTTACATAAAGATGGAAGTCTTCCTTTGGGGATAGCTCCATATTTTTAGTAATGTTTTCTTTTAAGTCACTGTTAATCCAAGGCTCAGCATGAAGATCTTTATTAACCGGCTCTTCTTCAACATCCTCTGTGTCCTGATCTTCTTCTGGTTCTTGTTCACTGATTTCTTTTATTTCTTGTGATGTATCATTGTTATCCGGCACAGGTGTCGCTGACGGTTGTTCTACCTTTTCCTGTATTTGTATATCAGCAGTCGGGGTAGGTGTATTATTGTTTTCCTCTTTTCCTTTGCATGATACAGTAAAACAGATTATTAAAGAGAATATTACCAATAATAACGATACTTTTCCAAATGCTTTTCTTTTCTCAGTCATCTTAACACTCCATCATTCCGATATTTCATCACCAAATGCTTACCCTCTTCTTAGGCGACAGATACATAGTGTCACCTTCCTTAACACCAAAAGTCTCAAAGAACTTCTCAAACTGCTGAACTACGGTATTCGTCCTGAGATAGGCTAACAGATGTGTATCCATGGCAAAAAGATACTGTTCGTATTCTTCAGTCGTAATGCTGCGCCATGATTTTGCATAGGCTGTAAAAAACTCCTCGTAATTAAAATCAGGTATTTTCTCAGCCATTTTAAGAATAACCTTCATACCTGCTATATCCGCAATCGCTTCTCCACAAACTCTGTTTCCATTAACATATCCATTTAACCATACTGTTATATTATTATAATATTTGATAAGCTTATCTGTCTTTTCTTCGAAAGACTTATAATCTTCCTCTGTCCACCAGTTCACATAATCCCCATTTTTATCATACAAAGCTCCATTTGAATCAAACGCATGTGAAATCTCGTGACCGATGATAGTACCTAATCCTGCATATAGCTCCTCATCGGATATACCATCATAGTAAAATTCTCCATCAACAATTCCGTAATTGATATTTATACTATTATATAAGGAATCATAATAGGCATTAGTAGTAAGCTTAATATTTCTCCATTCATCGCGTCTACATGTCTCACCAATTTTCGCAATCATAAGCTGCCATTGATAATCGATTATCTTTCGCCTTGCCTCCAAATAAGAAAGTCCTTTTAAGTTCATATTTGAAAAATCATCCCAAGTTTCCGGACATATGACATTAATCTTAAGGTTATCGAGTTTCTCTATTGCAAATTTTTTAGTAGCCTCTGATAACCAATCCTCTTCCGAAAGCATCAATCTATATTCATCTATGATCTGTTCAACCAGTTTTGTAATACGTTCTTTGATCTCGGTTGCATCGTATTTCTGGAGATATGCTTTATAAAATGGTGTATTCAAATAACTTACAACACTTTCCAATGCGTACTCCTCATCAGATGCAACCTCTGATGTCCCATATAACGATTCCTTATAATCATTTAAAAGTTTATCAGCATCCTGATTCAAATGGGGACCCATTTGCATTACACAAGTAACAATAAGATATTTTTTTAGAGATTCAAGGTTATTTTCTATATAGAAATTATCCAAATTATCGAAAGCCTTAGGATAAAAAACCTGATATTCTTCTGCATCAGCAACCCCATAATACTCAAGTATACCCATCAATGGAAACGCTTTAGTCAAACTCTTTATTTCATCATTTGTCATTATAATATTATTTTCTGCATAGAATTTTGGACTACCGAAATCTTCTTGATAAAATATATTCTGATAAAAATATGGCTCAACCCTATAAGTATCAGCTTCATACATTTGAACCGCTTCAATTCTGTCATAACCAGCAAGATTCATTAACTCGGAAACAAAAACCTTTTCAGCAGTTTCCTGACGTCTTTGTATAGATATCACTTGTTCGCCGCCAAGAGTTATATGAAAATTGAGTCGGATAGCCACTATATATTTTGATGAATCAGATATCGCAGGCTCTATCATTACATTTACAAATCTTGAAAAATTCCTTTTATCTTTATTGCAAATAAAATCCGTAAACTCATCGAGTGACTGAATGGCCCGGATTTCGTCAATTAACTGAGTCATAGGAGTTAGTCCAGTTTCGTTTCGTTCATCCCAGTCAAGTATTGCATTATAAAAATCCTTTATCAGTTCAACCTCATGATTGTCTACATTTTCATCAGTGATTAAAGCAATTTCTTTTTCTATAACACATTTATAAACTTCATCAAAAAAATTCCAACCAGAATATCCGGCAGGTATCTCAGCGTTTTTCAGCCATTCATAATTTGCATAAAGATGGAAGTCTTCCTTTGGGGATAACTTCATATTTTTAGTAAAATTTTCTTTTAAGTCACTGTTAATCCAAGGCTCAGCATAAAGGTCTTTATTGACAGATTCTTCTTTAACATCCTCTGTATTCTGATCTTCTTCTGGTTCTTGTTTACTGATTTCTGTTTTTTCTGGTGATGTATCATTGTTATCCGACACAGGAGTCACTGACGAGTCTCCTATATTTTCCTGTAGCTGTAAATCAACAGTCGGGCTGGGTGTATTATTGTTTTCCTCTTTCCCTTTGCATGATACTGTAAAACAGATTATCAGAGAAAATATTACCAACAGTTTTTTAACATTTGTAAACTTCTTACTATTCTCTTTCATTCAGTCCTCCGAAAGTACAAATTGAAACCTCTTAAGGTCCACTTTTCCATTGACCACTTCTATGCCTTCCGCCTCAAGCAGACTCGCCTGCACTCCTGCACCGCCGAAAGCAAATTCTCCTGCCAGCTCTCCCTTTGAATTAACCACACGGAAGCATGGTATGCCATCAGGGTCGGGATTTTTATGGAGTGCATTACCTACTGCCCTGGCCATCTTCCTGTCTCCCGCCATCTCAGCCACCTGAGCATATGTTGCAACTCGACCATATGGGATCTTCTTAACGGCATCATATATCCGTTTAGTAGGACAGTCGCTCACCAGATCATAGCTTTCTTCGATCATGGTTTTAATATCTTTCTCAGGAATACTCCCATCAAGGACAATAGTGTTCCAATGATCCTTGTTCTGATGATATCCCGGTAAAACAGATTTATACATATCACGCCAGAGATATGCCCTCTCAGGATCAACCTTTACATTAAGGTTTACATATCCATCCTTTTCATATGTCCACAGGAATGCCTTTTTATTTTCCCTGTATCGTACAAGCTGCCAATTGGCATCATGGAACGGCGTATCTTTATAAGTATCAGGAAATGACAGGCCATACTCCAGGGCTTCTTTTCTAGTTTTCATGCTTTTTTATTCCTTACAGAATATCCTATTATTTATTCTCAGCATAAGACTTCACTATGCCGCAGAGTATATTTACAACCTTATCCATACCTTCAGCAGTTATATGCTCAAAAGGACCATGATAACCATAGCCGCCTAGCCCGAGATTAGGACAAGGCAAGCCTCTGAACGAAAGCTGCGCACCGTCTGTTCCTCCACGCACAGGGATTTCCAAAGGTGTCATTCCCTGTTCCACAATGCATCGCTTTGCGGTCTCCACTATATGCATGTGAGGACGTATCTTATCTATCATATTTTTATATTGTTCCGTAACCGTCAGTACTACGGTTCCGGGAGCGTAACGCTCATTCAAAGTCTTCTCTATCAGTCGCAGAGTTTTTATTTTTGCCTCATACAGACTTTGGTCATGATCCCTGACTATATACGATATTTCCGCATGTTCCACATCTCCGCTGATATCCGTAAGATGATAGAAGCCTTCTCTTTTCTCCGTATGTGCAGGGGTTTCGGCAGACGGGAGCATAGATGCTATCTCGCATGCAAGAAGCGCTGCGTTTACCATACGGTTCTTTGCATCGCCCGGATGCACGCTGATTCCGTTTATCTTAAATACAGCCTTTGCAGCATTAAAATTCTCGTACTCTATCTCATTTTCCGCACCGCCATCCACGGTATATGCAAAGTCTGCTCCAAAAGCGTCTATATCCAGCAACTCCGCACCATGACCTATCTCCTCATCAGGTGTGAATGCAAGTGAGATAGCTCCATGCGGAACAGAGTCCTTTATAACAGATTCGGCCATAGTCATAATCTCTGCTATGCCCGCTTTATCATCGGCTCCCAGCAGGGTAGAACCATCCGTCGTAATCAGAGTCCTTCCTTTTAAATTTTTAAGATGAGGGAAAAGTGCGGTGGAAAGTATCTTTCCATTCCCAATTTCTATGTCGTTACCATCATAATTTTCGTGTACACATGGCTTAACATTTTCACCTGAACTGTCCGGAGCCGTATCCAGATGTGCAATAAAACCGATTTTCGGAGCATTCTCATATCCGGGGGTCGCAGGGATATGTCCTGTCACATACGCATGCTGATCAACAGCCGCATCGGTAATACCAAGATTTTTCATTTCCTCTACAAGCGCATTTGCAAGATCAAACTGCCTTTTAGTAGAAGGAACCGTCTCTGAATTATCATCACTCGTTGTATGAATTACTACATATTTTAATAAACGTTCATAAGCTCTCATTTTAAATCTCCTGTTATTTCAATTTTTTAAACTTTACACCATCACCAACACCTGATGCTTTAATCAAGGCAACTATTTCCTTATATCTCTTTCCGGATTTAACATAAATCACGGCATTCTTCGCTATACCTTCAAATGCCCCATCACCAACCTTGGTGATCTTGTCGGAATAGATCTTTATCGTTTTAAGCTTTTTATCGTTTTTGAAGGCATCAGCACCAATTTCTACAACATTTTTACCTATCTTGATTGTTTTTACCTTCTTATTATTGCAGAATGCTTTGTCATCTATTGATACAATATCATAGGTACTTTTCCAATATGTTGTAATACTGTCGGGAATAGTAATAAGCTTTGTCTTGGGCTGCAGCCCCATCAAACTTAGACCAACGGTTTCAGTCTCTGTCCAGTTGCCCCATTCGCTCTCTATTTCTACTTCCTTCTTAACAAATCTGTACTGCTCTTTTGACAGCTTCTTATCAGTATCGGTTTTCTCTATGGTAATGACTTCATCTCCGCCGGATTCCATATAGTCTTCCACAAGCAGCGTACTGCCATCAGGGTATCGTACATCATTAGTTACTACCTGAGTACCGTTTGCATAATATATATACGTCTGATATTCTCTTATCTTTGATGCATATATCTTTTCTGATTTATGTATCTCATTATTCTCAATATCAGAACCTTCATACTGAATTATCTTGGTACCTTCAGCATCAGTCCCCTCTGAGCCATATAGATCCGCGACCCTATTGCCATCTTTATCATATTCTATAACATGTATATAGTTTGTTCCGTTCTCACCGAATGTAACCCATTCCTCCGTCTTTGATCCATCGGGATTCATGCACACAGATATATAACCTTTAGCATCTTCATCTTCTTCCGAATATGATTGATCCTGTACATCATCCGCTTTACTTGAAACTACAGGTAAAGAAAAAACTATTGCAAACGCTAAAAAACAACCGATTATATTATATAAACCCCTCTTCATATATAACCCCTTTCATCTTTTCTTACTCAGATAAACTCCGGTTTGTTAAATACCACACCTTTTTCGAGCAGGAAGTCAATAAACTTCTTATAATACTCCGGTACAAGCTCCTCCGTCTCGTCATGCGCATGAAGAAGTATGAAATGACTGTTGCCATCCTTCAGCAAAGCTGCACCATAAGGCGGATCGAGATCCTCTATCCTCTTCCATACGTCTTTTTCTGTAAACTCCGAGCCCGGACGGATGTTATACTCTGCAAAATCGAATGTCCAAAATGTATCAATATCCTTGTCCAAGCCACGTTTTCCCCACCATTCATACGTAAGCTGCGTATCTTTCAGTTTGCTGAATTTCTTGTCCCTTAAGTAGGCCTGAAGAGCATCCTTGTTTTGTCCTCCCTTATCACCATAAGGAAAACGGAAAGGTCTGTATTTTCTCTCAACATCCGCATCCTTATACAGCTTATCCAGGACCGCCTCATTTTTCTCGATATTTTCTACCCCCTCTTCAAGAGAAAGTCTGGAGAATGCCGGATGCGAATAGCTGTGGTTTCCGAGGATCATACCCTTTTTAAGTGCATATATAGCGTTATCATAGTATTTCTCAACGTTTTCACCCACAGCAAACATAAGGGCAGTTATCCCCTTGGAATTCAGATAGTCCACTATTGCCGGAGTATTGGCCGAAGAAACATCATCAATCGTAAGAACTGCGTTTATCATTTTAAACCTCTTTCTACATATTATATAGTAAAATCTTTATTAAACACGTTGGATGTATCCATATAATGAAAATATACACCAGCATATAAAATACCGTTTCTTCAGAAATATTTTACACTATATTTTCCATTTCTTCAAGATTTTGCATAAAAAAACGCCTAACTCACACTAAAGTCATACGCGTGCGACGGCTTATCATCATTTTAAGTCAGCAAAAAGAAATTTAGTATTATATTATTATAGTATTATAATAAGACGTTAATTCATAATAACCAGTTCATATTTCAATCAGTGCGCTTTTCCAATTACCAGGTCAAAAAACGTACGATCTGAACCAAAACTTCAAGTATGCCACTTCATTTTGTACGCTTTTTATGTGGCTTTGAAACTAATTGCGTACGCTCTGAATCATACGTTTCATGATCTTTATTTCAAATTGTACGTTTCTATCCATTTTTCTATCATTTCAACTCCAAAAACGTACAATCTGAACTTAAACTTCAAATATGCAACTTCATTCCGTACGTTTTTCAGATGATTTTGGGTATATATACGTACGTTTTGATGCTAAGAGCAAGATAAATACACTTCATTCTGTACGTTTTTTGTGACTGCCTAACCAAAAAACGTACAATCTGAACTGAAAATCCAGGAAGTTCACTTCAATTCATACGTTTTTTGTGATTTAAAACTTAAATTACGTACGATCTGAAACATAAACTTAATAATCATACTTCAATCTGTACGTTTTTTCAGAGTTGTAACATCAAAAAGCGTACAGATTGAGCTCAAATATCAAAAATACTGCTTCAACTTGTGCGCTTTTTGAGTTTTTTCCTAAAAGCGTACACTTTGAAACGCAAGCACTCCTTATACCAACTTCAATATGTACGCTTTTCCGTTTAATTCAAATATTATCTTACATTTCTCAGATGTATAACTACCTTGCTTTACATTTTTTTAGTTGTTCTATAATATCTCAGGATAACATCCTGAGCCTGCTTTAGTTCCCCTTTATTTAAATTTAGTCCTGTATCTACATTATTAAGATTGTTAAGCAGATGTCTCCACGTATAATCTAGGGTTTCATCGTTTATTATATCCTCCCAGGATTCAGGATATGGGTTATGATTTTGCTTACTAGCAGCATCTTGCCACGATTCGTTCATGGTTTCACATCTGGCCATAAGTGCATATTTAGCTGATTCCGTACTAGGAAACCTTCGTTTTTCGATTATTTGGCTAAAATCTACGAACTCTGTCAGCTGACGTATAGCACCTTCCTTCTTTAAAAGGCCTGAATATATCATACCCCATTTTTCATGCCATATTCCATATACTTTTTCTTTCAGATTTTCAGGATAGTTAGATAAGGAATTAATAAAGTTCTGGTACACTTTCTCCGCATTAACAGCTAAAAATATTTTTCTTGAATAATCTTTTATCTTATTTGAAGTTATAGAAACTTCATCAATATATCTGACCACCTCTTCTTTGCACTTCTTATATTCTTCTATTTTATGATAATCCTTTTCGTTTGAAAATTTTTTCTGGAATTCCAAAAGAGTCCTGTTCATGTCATAACCAAATTTCAATATATCGTTATTATTATCCAGTGTCTTTTTAATTTCCATGCTAATATCTATCCCAGTTAGGTTTTTAAACAAACCACTACAGGATAAACTAGTAGCTCTTTTTGTGAATTCATCTGAGTATTCTTCCTTTATATAATACAGTGTACGATTGACCAGCCAATCAAAGTCCTTCTTCAATGAAGCAATATCAGCTATTCTTTTAAAAGATATATCAGCCTTATTATTCTCATGGCTATTATCTTCATCCACGCCTGTCTTACCCCCAAAAACTGCTTTTACTGCTTTTCTGAGCTTATTTATATCATAAGGATTATTGTGAGGATATGCTGGGCTAAGAACAAACAATACTGATTCAACTCCTCTAGATCTTATGTTATTGAATATTCCCTTCCAATATTCTTCCCCAGAAATATTTCCTTCCTTACCGTTCCAAACACCTATGATCTCCTTGGTACCATATACATCATACCCTAGAATCATATTAATCACACGAATCCCTGTATCTCCTATATTATCTCCTCGTACAGCCACTTTTATGGTGTTCACAAACATAATCGGATAACATTTCTTCAAGTGCTTACTTGGCTTTTTTTCGATATAAAGCATCTGATTATTGATGAACTGATATTGCAAAGGAATACACTCTGCAATCTTTTTCATTATGATACTTAAAGTTCCATCTTTTTCATTTGCCTTCTTTTTTACCTTGTAATCCTTATTGACTCTTATTTTCCATTCTTTATATTCTTCTCCCGGTAAATGTCCTAATGGATTATCAGGGCTTTCATCATAAAAACGAGGATCTTGGGTACCAAATTTCTCATCATATCTGTCAGCACGTTTCTTCCATTCTTCGTAACTTTCTCTAGACTTACGTCGAAGTTTTTTATCGATATTCTTGTCAGAATATCTGGGATCTAAGAATGCTTTTCCTAATTCCTTATATAATGGATATTTTTCACAAAGAATAGTCTGCCATTTTCTTAAAAAATATGGATCATTCTCTTTATCCTTATAACTCATTCCACATGAATGCTCAGAGTATTCTCCTATCCCACGGAACAAATACTCTAATATACACTTAGAAGCATTATCCTTTGGATAAAACTGTATATATGGTGAAATACTTCTTCTGTTCTTATAGTATCTGTATTTTGTTGGTAAGATTGCTATCCTATTCAACAAAAAATGAGCAAGGATCATGTTTTCTATGGAATGTTGAGGAAAACTATCCTCAACAAAGTTTTGTTCAGTAGAACTTCTTATCTGCAATTTCTTCCTATAGTATTCTATTATCTGCTTACTTATTTTATATTTGTCACATTCATCTGCCAATGCATTCTCATACCCTGTAATACCGCTATCAACTATATTACGATATTCTTTGGGAACATTTTCTCCCCAGTTCCATATTTTCTTATAATTCCAATCTTTTCCTTTTAGATTTAGAACATCTAAAGGGAAAGTATGATATTGCAATAGCATATCCGCAAGCTCGCAAAGAGGCGGTCTACATATAACCTTTTTGGAAACTTTTGTTACAACAGTCTGGAATTTACCAGTTATTTCGTTTTTCTTACACCCTATAGGCACAAACACGTCTATAGTGCTCTGCTTTGGTCTAAATGCATGTTTCGAATAGGGATCCATTTCAATAGGAAGAAATACACCAGAGAAAGAATCCGGTCTATTATTCTTTCCATAATATATTCCTTGAGCATGAGATAAAGCAAAATTTATACTTATCCCCGTATTAATCATCTTACGGAAACTGTCTTTAACAATTTTTACCTTATCAGAATGTCTAGTATGTGCATGAGCTTTTGAAATATATACCGAAATATCAAGATCCCCACTGAGTAGTTTATATATATTTTGAATAGATATCGGCATGTCATACATTTCAAGCGTGTAAACTGCATCCATGACCATCATGTCAAAATATGACAGTCGATCCTCCTCTTTTGCCTCAGAATAAGGTAGTCCATTATAGGATAAATCTACAGTGATATAGTTCTCTCCATCATCCGTATTGTCCTCATTTGTTTTCAGGTCCATGTACGTCACCGTGGATGATAAAAGTGCCCCTTCATCAGAAGAAGTCTCATCAGAAGAAACCTGCGCATTTGTATTAAGGAAATTACGGGGAATCTTAAATGTTTTTTTAATTCTGGCCTCTAGTTTTGGGTAATTAGTATTATTATGGTACCTCCCTTCCCCAGAATACATTTTTATAGCCTTTATGCTCAAATTAAGTTTCTCTGCCAACTCTGTAATTGACAAATCCTGGGAACTGATAAGATCATCAATGACTTCCCCAGCAGGGCGATAATTGGTCTTGTTCAAGGAACCGGAAATCTTCAGTGAACCCGACAACTTATTGAACTGTCCTTTGCGAATCCTCCCTGCTGCTAAGCAACTGTTTGAATACAGCACCGGTGGAAATGAAAGTTCACGTTCCTGCATGGCATATTCAAGCTTCATACATGTAGAATTTATTTTCGGTGGTTCCATAAAATAACTTTTAAGGTCATCATGTATATTTTTATCACCGATTATAAGTGCATTATCGCACATTCGTTTAAATTTTATATAATCATGTATATAGCTTGTACCTTTTATTCCTCCTTCTGCTGTATATTCCTCAACCGGAGGATATTTTACTTCTCTTTCAGAATATATTAAATGACAATATCCTTTAAATGATTTGTTACGGCCGGCACGTCCACATTCCTGAACATAATTCTCTATACAACGAGGAATATTGTAATGAATTATGAAACGTATGTCATTTTTATCGATGCCCATTCCATATGCATTTGTAGAAACCATAATCACGGCTTCGGAACTAACAAATTTTTCAGAATTTTCATGCTTAGTATGCTTATCCATAGGTCCGTAGTATTTCGCAATTTTAATATTTTTACCTTGGAATTCATGGGTAAGTTCTTTAGCTACTTTATCTACTCCGGCTATTGTTTCACAGAATATTATTCCACAGGGATAATTCTTTGGATAACGATCATTATTTTTTAGCCATTTCTCAAACTTTTCTTTTTTTCTCCCCTCCTCATTATCAGAACTGTCTTCAGACTCCAAATTTCTTACTTCTTTATTCCAGTCACTATAAAGGTCTTTGTATTTATTCCTTTATGCTGGCTTATAACGTCTGATTTCATCATCTATTATTTTAAGGACTGTTTCCCTTTTATAATCCCACTGTCGAACATATTCAAAGTCTCTTCTATTATTGAAACGTTCATTTTGTCTGTCAACATCCTTACTATTCAATATATGATGCACGAAGTAGAGGTTTGAATTTATAGGATCTTCCTCACCAGCTCTTACCACGAAATTTAGATCTTTTAGGATTACCTGTGAACAGTACCGAGCAATTATATCCTCGTTATCCTTTGTGTTTTTTATCAGTGTTTCTATTTCTTTTTTCGCTTTCGATTCCGAGAGAAGCTTTATTATATCTATCTTGACATCGGTCGTTGCTGTGGCTGTAAATGCTGCAACCTGTAATCGTCCTTCTTTTTTCCTTCCGCGCAGCATTCTCAACACTCTTATTGCATCAAGATAGCTCTTTCTAAAATCGTGTCCCCACAACGAAAGACAATGAGCCTCATCGAAAACTATCAGATTGACCTCCATATGGTTAAGCAGATTGATAAAATGTGGTGACCTGAATCTTTCCGGTGTTACAAAGATAAATTTATATTTTCCTTCCGAACATTCCCTATATGCCTTATTCCGGGAAACAGCAAATTTTACATCCTTTGTTTCTTCCTCTTTTTCTATGTTATCAATACATATAGCAGGGATGTTTTTTTCTTGAAGTTTTTTTGCCTGGTCATGAACAAGAGCTACGATAGGCTGTATCACAACTGTTACACCGGGTATGATCAGTCCTGAAAATTGATAACAGAGACTTTTCCCTGATCCGGTAGGCATAACCGCAAGGATGTCCTTCCCTTCAAGGATAGCCTTTATATAATACAACTGATTTTCTTTAGGCTCTTTTATATCAGGGAAAAAATAAGCTAATTTATCTTTTATTTTTTCCTCGGTCCATGTCATTTTACGTTCCATTTAATCACCCATTGTCTCATTCAAAATATCTATTCTGTAATTACCTTATATAATAGTAATATCTGCATTATATTTTGTCAATTTTTTTGTGTTTAATCAGCTGAATATAAAATATCTTATATCATCTCTCTAAACCTTCAAAAAAATAGCAGGAACCGACTAGGTAAGCCAGTTCCTGCACATTTCTATATCTTACATTATCATGTTCCTTTACGAAAGGATATAAACCTAAATAAGATGGTTTATTCTGATTGCGGCACTGCCGACGTCTCAGCCTTTATAGCCATAATCTGAGCTATTAGCTTGCTATAAATATGCCTCTCGTATTTCTCTGGCAAAGCATCTATAAGCCCATTGTCATAGGCATTCTTCACCATATGATACTGCTTCTGTGAGGGCTCCTGCGCCTTGTATATATACCCACTGTAACGGTTCGTCTGTGCATGGTCATCCACATAGACAACAGCCTCTCCAAGACCTTGAAGCCTGGATACATAGTACTCTTCCTGGACAAGTCCAAGTAAGATGTCTCCATCCATTATCTTAATACAAGGCTTTCCAGATTCTTTCTCTCCTGGTAACAGCCTCACTACAAACGGACTCTTGGAAACAAGCTCACGCATATATTCATTCGTACGCACCACAGGAATGTGACCAGCCTGGCTATCGATGTTGAAGCACGCTTCCCAGTATTGGTACACACCTCTGCCAGATTGCCTTAGTGCCCTCTCAGATTCTTTATATCTCAATGCCTTATCATCAATAACATTGCATTCGGAGTCAGGCCTTATCTTATTAACTTCCTGATACGGATGCCCCGAAGTTATAAGGATTGCCTTATCTGATGGAAGGTTCAGAACAGCTGTTGCTGTCTTGTTAATCATGGCTCCTATAAACTCAGCAGTTTCTAGTTCCCTAGTCCCTAGGAAAAGCCAGTGGTCACAGTTAGAGATGATAGTTCTTGCATCTGGCTTGCCATATGATGCCTCCAACTGGCTGAGAGCCTGAAGAACGATACTCACAGAGATATCGCGTGAGCGGATGACTGAAATGACTTTTTCGAAATCAGGCATTCTCGAAGCGGATGCTGCAAAATCATCAAATACTATTCGAACCTTAAGAGGGAGCCTTCCTGACTTCTCCTTATCAGCTGTATCAATAAGGACCTGGATTAACTGAGCATTGAATGCATCAACAACGTTGCTGCATGAGCTATCGTGGTCAGGTACATTAAGGAAAAGAACTGTAGGCTCCTTACCTATGGCTTTCAAATCTAACATTGTGTTAGCCACAAAAATAGAATCAAACTCCTTGACATCAAGACTTGCAAGGTACCTATTCAGGAAATCCTGAACACAAGCCCAAGTTCGTTCTGACTGTGGCAATCCCTTTATCAGTTGATATCTTTTAGCGGTATAGCTTTCAGGATATTTATGAGCCCACTTTTCAATGCTCTTGAAACCGCTTTCAGAATTCATCTCACGGTTTATTCTCAAGACAGACTTCATATTCTGTTCAGACTTGACAAGCGCTTCCAGGCAATAACCAATCTCCACACTGAGAAGCCTCTGTGCAGACTGCTCCCAGTATGGTATCGGAAAGAGGTGCCAACAGGGCAGCCAGCTTATTTACATCCTGCTCTACCACTGAACCGTCAGGATGCCTTCGTATGGCAGCCAGAGGGTTATAGCCTATACTGCTCTGGCTTGGATTGCAGAAGTCGAGGGTATATACCATAAATCCTCTGGTCTTCAAAATCTTACTATAGGTACGGCACAGCCTTCCCTTAGTATCCTGAACGACTAGCGAGGAACCACAGAGATTGTTAAGAAGAGGACTTACATATCCTGTGGTCTTACCCGAGCCAGACCCACCTATAATAAGGTCATTATTATTGAGCTTGGTCAGGCAGCTATCTTCAGAAACCTTGTTGCCTTCACCAAGAAATCTATAAGGTGCATTGTTATTAAAATTATTAATATTATTGAAATTTCTCATAATTCATTTTCCTTTCTTGTTGTTATAATAATATTGGTTGCAAGACCAAATGACACAGCCTCTTTTGAACTGAAATAGGAATCATCCTTTGTAATCTCGTAAACCTCTTCAAGAGGCCGTCCTGTGCGCTCCGAGATTATACTAGCCAGCACTTCCCTTGTTTGCATAAGGGAATCTACCTGCTTCTGTATCTCATGGGGCTTCTTCCCGCCTATGTCTGAAGCTCCATAGCTCGGGTCATGAAGCATTACAGTACTATTCGGAGTTATTTCCCTGGTATCGCCAGCGAGAAAGATTATACTCCCCATACTAGCGCACGACCCAATACATATGGTCCTCAATGGAGCCTTCATATGCCTTAAATAGTCATATACGGCTAGTCCGTCTTTTACAGAGCCGCCATTTGAATTGATATACAGTGTAATCTCTTCATCTGGATTCTCGAGATTAAGTGCAATTAGGTCTATTAGGAGAGCGCTCACGTTCTCGGAATTAACCTCGCCAGAAAAGAACAACTGGCGTGAGGTCATCATAATGTCTGCAGCACCCTTGAACTCAAGGCCTCTGCATGATTCTGTTATTATGTTCATAAATATACTTCCTTTCTATATAATATAGTATTGTCTCCGAGTCCTCAGGAGCCCTGAGGACTCGGAGAATGCTTACAGTAACTAGTTTTTACATTAATTCCTCAAATGTGGAATTTGGGCAACTACACCTCGCCCTGCATGTATCACACGATTCATCACAGCCTTCAAATTCGTTTGGAGGCTCAGTGGTGGTATATGCATCATCTGGAGCAATGAAGATGAATCCACACCTGTTAAGTGGTATGAACTTTTCTTTATCCAGCGCAAAGTTAGCCGCGCTATAATGTGAGCGAGAGCACAGGTACAAATACAACATCGTCCTGTAAAACACAATTCCAAGAACGCATGTGACAAAAACAGACCTCATCATGTAATCACTGGCGGTCTCCTGTGCAGGAATCCAGAGGTATTTTATCTTGTCACGGCAGGCTTCTACTATGGTTCTTAACTTGCAAGTGTCATCATATGCAAATTTACCATATAACTCAGCATCGGATTCCTTTAGTGCATCAATTCCATAATAACCTGACTTTTCAAGGTACTTCTCGAATACAGCGAAATTTAGGTCAAGAAGTCTGTTTAACTGATAGTGTCTCTTCTTCTCCTGACTAATATTGAACAGGAGTGACCTCCAATAGTAAATAGCTGTAACAGGGAAGTCATGCAGATAGAGATAATCATCTGCCTGCCGAATATCTGGCTGGCCATCTGGCTTATCCATGTTTACGGCAACCATTGCTGTCAGCCATATAAACTCGCCAAAGGAAAGCGTTTGTTGAGGTGGAACCTGAGCGTCCTGAAACAACCACTTAGTGGGGACTATATCCTCTACAGGCTCATCAAATACTTTACTAAGGATATCATCGATAGCTGTGCTGTCGGTGATTCCGTGGAGTTCCTCTTCATGCTGTTCTGAGAGGATTTCAGAGAGTTTCTTAGGCCTCTCAATACCTTTTTGCATTTTAATCATTTCGTTTCCTTTCCGTCCCGACAAGCTTAAGCCCGTCGGGACATAAAATAGTTATCGAGTATCTAGTAATGTAATACATAATTAATTAGAAGTATTCCATTATATCATCACTCTCCTTTATAATAGTTTTTATAACTCAATTGGGTTCCCACTGGGAACCTGTTAGTTCTGGCCTAGGCCATATTGTCTTCAACCTGCCATTATGGGGAAAAATATTGTCAGAAGTCTCCGATGAAAGTCTCATAATAATGGCACTGCTTCATGACCTTTGTAAGGTTAATTTCTATGTACTGGGCTTCAAAAACCAGAAAACCTATGACCCTGACAAAGTCGCAAAAGCCGAATCATGGCAGGTAAAGAGCGATGATATGGGAGACTTTATATGGGAAACTGTCCCCAAATATGATATTGAAGACAAAATGCCTCTCGGACATGGCGAAAAAAGCGTCATGATTATTAACTGTTTCATGAGACTCAAAGTCAAGGAAATCTTCGCTATTCGATGGCACATGGGATTTAGTGAAGAAAAATCCCAGTATAAGGCTCTTGGTGAAGCCATAAACAAATATCCCATAGTACTCGCTTTAATCGAAGCTGATCTTGAGGCCTCTAAGTTGCTTGAGAATCACTGCGGCAACAAAGAAGTAATCCTATAGCCAGAATCTCTTGAATCCTTGAGCCAGATTAAGGGCGTGAACGAGCCGCCACTCCTCAATATGAGGAGCAGCGGCTCGTTCTTCCAGTATTCGGCTTTCACATTAAGCCCACATTTGCTCCAAAGTGAATTAAAAGAATCTCCGATCCTTTAATATTGTCAATTGCTATATTTAAGGCATCCTGATAGGTTAACGTCTTATTGTATAGTCTTTTGGGCAATCTAAACAGTTCTTTTTTACAATCTTCAAACATTTCATAAATGCATATTGTATAATAATTAGGATATTCAGCTATGTCTAGATAAATATGACTGGTCAATGCTCTATTGAGACATTTTGTACTTAATTCCAATTTTTTCGTTAAAAAATCAAAACTTATCCGATATGTCAAGGTTTTAACATCCCTCTCTTCTACCAGTATAGGCTTACCAGTCTGCCTCGACACCTTTACAAAAGGTCTAAGCCATTCAATCGCATTATCAACAGGATCTTCCCAGAAAATGTCATCATAGCAATCCAACCCACGAATACATTCTGCATAAAAGTTCTCCTGCCTCTCATCGTCCACGATAAACTTGTTGCTACCGCCCTTCACATACTTATATATTACTCTAGCCGAACCAAATTCTATTACATCCAAAAAACTGTTGTTTGCGTAAGCATCATCCTCAATTCTTAATTCCTTTTTAATTTCCGGGTTAAGATAGTACGTCTTAGTAACTAATCCTTTTACCACACTTACTATTTTTTCTTTTTTCATCACGAATCCTCCAATATAAAAAAGTATAAATTCTCTGCTTTTAACTATCCTTGGGGAACCCCTAGTAGCATATGAGCTACGCATGTGTACACGCCCTGTAACAATAATCATTCTGCTTACCATCCTTTTTTAAATATACCAACCAGTACCATAATCATAATTCCGTACTTATAATATGCATTAGTGAAAAAAATCCAGCTACGTTACTGCTCTCACAGTATTTTTTACGTTATCTTTATCTTCAGAATTTATTTCTCGCATTTCCTTTTTCTGCCACCAAATAAGCATAATAGGATTTCTTTGATCCTATGTATCATAGATGTCTCAACTTCAGCTTGTTCCTTTTTTAAGTCACTGTCCACATTTTTATCGTTACGGATATTTTCATTTTGATCATGGTTTGGATCATTGTCTTCATTTCCAGGCTTTTTGTTGTTTTCCATCAAACGCCTTCGTCGTCCCATTTCTTCTATCTTAAGTTCCGCAATTGTTTTAAGATCATCGTCAGTTAGTTTTCGAGGTTTAGGACTATAATACTTTTTCTTTAAGCCAAGCCTTGCACCAAAATAATCTTCGTTCTCTTTAATTTTTTCCTTATCACGAGGATATTCAAGTTTAAATTTATATCGATATCGACCCTTTACAACCTGCCCATCCTCGTTTGTATACGAATACTCCTCAATTGTTGTTGCAATAAAATACGCAGAGTATTTCTTACCTTCCTTATTAATCATATCTATTAAAAAGACTTTTCCATCAGTTAACAGTTTCTGGACTTCATCTTCTAATAGGCGTCTGCCATATATTTTTGCAATAGACATTCCACATTTACTACCACAAAAAGCTCCGTATTTCCCCCAGATAATACGCCCTCCGCATCGAGGGCACTTCCCTAAATCATTCCTAACGTCTTTATTAGTGTTATCTGTATTATTGCCATTGTCCTTATTGTGTTGATTAATAGAATTATCCATACTGTTCCTCCAAAATAGATTATATTTGTAGCTGATCATCAATTACTTGCTGTTTTTCCATAATTACCTGCATTTCTGCCAGTAGTTCCTCTTCTGCAGCCTTCGCTGCCCTATTCAAAAATGTATCAGGCAAAACTTTTTTAAGGATTCGTTTAATCAATTTAAGAGGTCTCAGAATAAACCTCTCGTTAAGTTCTTCCAGCATTGCCTTAAACTTTTCGTCGAGCCTCTTGTTTATTGCTTCATTAATATTCCGTTCTCGCTCATCAATTTGTAACTCCCGTTCACATATCCGTTGTTCTCGTTCTTCTAGCTCACCAACATACGCAATCCATTGTCTGACATAAGCCGCATCCTCCTTGGCGTGCCTGTACTCCTCGGGTAACCGATCCTTATTAAAGAGGCGAAATCAATTTTCGATATTGCGGTATCATCCTTGTCTTTTATAATATGCACTATCAAAAAAAAATCGGGGTGCCCTTCGAACTACCCCCCCCTTTATCACATATCGATTACACCTACACATAGCAACAAAAAAAGGCCTTGGAACCTGGAAATTTTCGTCTCCAGGCCCCACAAGCCTTCTTCCTTTTAGCGTATTTTATAATGTTGTTACGTGACATCATCGACGTTCATCGCCGTGAGCCAACATACTTTTATTTTATATGTCGATATGATAAGTAGCGGCGTCGGCCTCTTCACCGGTCATTGCCCGAAATGCTTTGATATACGCCTCGAGCTGTGACCGGTATACCGTGTCAAGGTTGCTCCCGTCGACATTTGTCTTGTAATCGACGATATGCCACCTGTCGCCTACACGGTATATTACATCCATCACACCGTTCCAAAGTACCTTACCATCTCCGCTATTATCCGCATAACAGAAAGGTACCTCACAGTACACCTCATCTGCCATAAGCAGCGTATTCAGGATATCCTGTGGCAGGCCGTTTGATTGCGTATAGCCACCAGCTTTCATCCTTTCTGCGACCTGCGTTAACGACGTAAAAAGACTATTTTCATAAATCTTAAGACTTGGAGTAAGATATTCCCCGGCAATCTCGTCTACCATGCCGGTCACATCTGCCTTTCCACGTGAGGATACCAGCATTTCCATCAGCTTATGAACCATCGTACCTAGTAGTGCCGGGAAGCGATGTTTCTCGGGTTTTACCGACACACCGTCAACTGGCGTCTCTATCCCGGACCTATCAGCGACGTTTTCCTGTTCATCTTCTGTATCCCGGTCATCGGCAATCTTCGAAGAAAGACGCAACCTACTCGGCAACTCTATAGTATACGTTGCCTCCTCTCGACCACGATCTTTCAGTACGCATGTCCTCTCCGCTTCTTCGTATAACCCGGCTGAATCAACCGTTTCCGTCTTGGTAATTTTCTTACCAGTCTGTGCCTTAATGGCTTCAAAAACATCGAGTAAACCATCCATCACCGGTTCCCATACGGACCGATGAGCCTCGTTACTACGAGTTGCAAATATACTATCGCAGATGACGAGCACGTTCCTTGCACGTGTAGCCGCCACATATACAAGCCTCTGGTTTTCAGCACTGCTCGACGCTTTCTCCGCCGCTACTTCGTCGGTAAACTCATTAGTTTCAAAATAGCTTCCCCTGGCATTACCGGCGTCATCTTTTCTGGGCAGTCCGAAAATATATCCTTCAGAACCGTCATCACCGTGGACAATCCTTTTGTCAACCGAATTGTTGAACATCACGGACGCCGAGAGGATCACCACAGGAGCCTCCAAGCCTTTCACCTTATGAAGGTTTGCCATATGCACGGCATCCTTTCCCTCGTTCAGGCTAAGGCATCTTTCCTCTCCCGATATACCATCTATCAGATTGCCAATATACCTCACGCCGTCCTCCAGGGAAACAACGGTACCGGACTTCTCGGCATTACGCAGCAGTTCCAGCGTATAGTATACCACTTCCAGGTTCTCAGCCTCGACCGTACAATATACCCTGTAAGCATCCATTATCTTTGCGAATAATGCTGCAGGAGACAGCCTCGTCGCCATAAGCCGCAGCCTCTTAAGCTCAACGATCTTTTCACCCACCGTACGTGCCGTTACATCAGTACAGGCTTCTACATCGAACGAGGCTTTAAGCGATACCATGCCTCCCGCCTCTTTATACTTAAGAATATCTTCCTTTGCAAGTCCTACAAGCCTGCCCGTCAGCGCACCATACAACGAAACAGCATCGTCGGCATCGGCTACAGCAGAATATATCCTGTGTACCTCCTTAAGTGCTTCGTTAAGACCAAACGGTACATCTCCCTCGACCCTCGTAGGTATCCCCTTTGCGTCAAGGCACGCCATTATCGGCCCCAGCTTCTTCTTACCGTATGTGATCACCATGATATCACTGTAGCGTAGCTTTCTGGGAGCTGCATCACCCTTTGTCCTGATCTTATAACTGTCGTTATCGACAAGCGCCTGTATGATCTTCGAAATCTGTTTCGGGTCAGTCTCTTCAGGATGTTCAGCTTCAAGACTGGCGGTATAAGCGGTATATTTATAAACACCTTGAAATTCATCACTTCTCGGGTTCGGAAGCGGTATCTCCTCAAACTTGCTCTGGTCAGTAGTCTCTTCCGGTAGCATCGCCGTAAAAGCCCGGTTAAAATGCTCACACAGCGGTCTTACGGAACGGAAATTCCTCGACAGTGAAAGTATTGCACCCCCGTTATTTTCAAACAGCCCCTTTACCTTCAGGAACGAAGTGACATCAGCGCTACGGAACCGATATATGGACTGCTTCGGATCGCCGACAATAAAAAGCGAACCGGGCCTTGGCACACAGGCACTCCAACGAGGAACAGGATGTTCGGAGGCAAGGTAAAAGAAAACCTCCGCCTGCATAGGATTCGTGTCCTGAAACTCATCTATAAGAAAATAACTGTGTCGGTCGTAGATATAACGTATAAGCTTGCCGTCACCCTCAGCGTCCCTTCGGAGCATGTTTCTCAGGTAATATAGGTAGTCGAAGAAGGTCAGGCTTCCTTTGTCACGCATGGCATCTTCGAGCACGGGCACGCACGCTTCAAGGAACTCCATCGACGCCGAGTACTGTAGTGACACCAGTCGGTCGTTCAAGCCTCCTTTTCTGCCTACGACGCTCTCAAGCCACTTTGCCCTTGCACCACCCGGTTCAAACATGCCTGCCAGCGATGCCCCACATCTATTGAGAGCGTCAGGTATAAGGCGGATATCCTTGAAAGACTTAAGGGCGTTCACGACACCGGAGAAATTGCTGCTCCACCTTCTTCGAACGTTCTTATATATGTCGTCGATCTTATCCCATGCGGCAAGGTTATTCTTCTCAGCGTCGTATTTAAGCTCGGGATGGTCGACAAGGCACTTCACGGCCTGAATGACCGCATTCCTTTCCCTGTCAAAATCGCTGTCGATGTCTACCGGACCCAGTTTCGTGTAATTAAAATGAACGTTTCTGTTGTTCATCATGACAGCTTCGCCCTGTACGAATACATCCTCAGCGTTCCGATAAAAAGACCTGAACGATGACGCTAAAGCTTCCAACCTGCCACCGTATGCACCCGAGCAGATCTTCACGTACTGCTGTTTATAAAACACCGAGGCATCATCGTCTGAAACGATGGATGCGTCGGAAGGTATCCCTGCCTCGGAAGGATGTTCGGCCAAAACCATCCCGCAGAACGAATCTATCGTCCCCATAAAGCACAGGTCAATATTCTTCAGCGCCTCGGCACAATACTTTCTTGTCACGTCTGTCGGTGCAGGAAGCTGCCCTGCATGACCGTTAGCCGACCATACGTAATCCAAGCTGCTTCGTTCGATAAGAAGCCTCTGGAACCTGTCGTAGAACTCACCAGCGGCGGCTTTTGTGAACGTTATGGCACATATCTTACTTATGGGTATGCCGGCCTCCACCATGGCGACCATGCGGTTGACAAGCATCGTTGTCTTGCCCGACCCGGCACCGGCCTCCACGAAGAAATTCGTATCTATGTCGGATACTATCCTGTTGCGAGCGTCAGTATCCCTGTCTGTACCTGTCATCGCCTCACCCTCCTATCTCTTCATCTCTTCCACATACCGTCGCATACTTACAAAATCTGCACGGATCATTGTCATCCTCTCCTACGCTCGGCAAAGGGTAATCAGAAGCGTCGAGATGCTTTTTAAATTCCTTCAGCTTCCCAAGCAGCTTCTCCTTCATCTCGTCGTCATACTTGCAGGATACGGTCTCTCCCAGGCGAATATAACGGTACTCTGCACCGGATATCCTGTATCCCTTCTGTTCCATCATGTAGGCGTACACTATTACCTGCAAGCAGCTTTCTATATCATCCTGTTCGTGTACGATCGACCTTCCGCTCTTAAAGTCGACGATAAGATACGATCCGTCATCAAGTTTCTCCACCCTGTCGGGGAAACCATGTATCTTCACGCCACTTTCATGTAAACAGTGTATATCCTCTTCCTTAAGGATCACTTCACGGTGCGGATCCATGTCGTATGCCGTCTCCATCATCTCCAGGAAGGCATCCTTTTCGATCTGCACGTTACGTGGCACGAGCGGCGGATGTACGGCTATGAACCTGTCGAAGAAGTCTTCCGAAAGCCTCATGAACTCGCCCTTGCTCATATCGGTATTAGCCAGCTCCTCCATAAGTGCATGCGCAAGCGTTCCGCTCTCGTTTGCCGCCATCACTTCGAAAGGCTTATCGTCGTCGGGCACGGGCAGACTAAAGATATACTTCAGCATGAACGACCTCGGGCAACTAAAGAACGTGTCAAGCGCCGACGGTGAATATTCTCGGTCGGGAT
>JAEEVK010000186.1 GCA_016287095.1 Lachnospiraceae bacterium | reverse complement strand
TGACAGGCGGTCTGTCAGTTATAAAAGGAGCATTGACCATAGGTCAGCTTACGATTTTCCTCTCTTATGCCAACCAGTACACAAAGCCCTTCAATGAAATATCAGGCGTTATCACAGAACTGCAAAATGCTTTGGCATGTGCAGACAGGACCTTCAGTATCATTGAGGCTGAACCTGAGGTGCCTGATGCAGAGGACGCTGCAGAGTTAAAGGATGCTCAGGGTATAGTAGATATCTCCAATGTGAGTTTTTCGTATGTACCGGAGAAAAAACTTATCGAAGGCCTGAATCTCCACGTTGATCCCGGTCAGAGGATAGCTATTGTAGGACCTACCGGATGCGGAAAGACCACTTTGATAAACCTTATCATGCGATTTTATGATGTTAATGCCGGAGAAATCAGTGTTGATGGGCATCCTATAAAGAAACTCACCAGATATTCCTTAAGACGTAACTACGGTATGGTGCTTCAAGATACATGGCTAAAGAAAGGTACGATAAGAGACAATATCATAGTAGGCAAACCGGATGCTACCGATGAAGAGATAATAGCAGCAGCAAAAAAATCACATGCACATAGCTTTATCAGGCGTTTACCACAGGGATATGATACCGTTATAGCAGAAGACGGCGGTTCGCTCTCAGGCGGTCAGAAACAGCTCCTGTGTATCACAAGAGTCATGCTTTCGCTGCCTCCTATGCTGATCCTCGATGAAGCAACTTCGTCCATTGATACCAGAACTGAGTTAAAGATCAGAAAGGCATTTGATACCATGATGGAAGGCCGTACAAGCTTTGTAGTAGCACACAGACTGTCCACTATCAAGAATGCTGATGTCATCCTGGTCATGAAAGACGGACATGTCATAGAGCAGGGCAACCATGATACGCTTCTTTCTAAGGGCGGGTTCTATGCAAACCTCTATAACAGTCAGTTTTCAGCGTAAATAAAAGGCTTCCGGAAAATCTCCGAACGATAAGTGCCCTCGAAAACGCTTCGCGTTTCCTCGGTTACGGCATTCGTTGAATGCCGTAACACGCAATAAAAAAGCCGTCTGCAAGCGAGCTTGCAACGGCTTTTTATAATGCGTTTATCGCACTTATCTCATTTTTCGAAAATTATTCGATGATGTTAACAACCTTACCTGAACCAACTGTTCTACCACCCTCACGATTTTATCCAAGTGTATACTGGTTTGCAAGCTGTTGAAAATAGGGCTTTTTCGTTTTTCTGATTGTAAAATATTGCGGTATTTTTCCTAGTTATACATCTTTTTAGTATCAAAAAAGTATCACTTGTCGCGTTCAGCTGACTCATTCTGTATAATACAGTTTCAATTTGCTAAATACTTTTTGGATTAATTTAAAATGCTGATCTCCTGTCCAAATCGGAATATCATTTTTTAGTGCTATTGTAGCAATTATAGCATCCGGAAAAGGAACCTGAACGCCTTTCTTTCTAAGTTTATATAGATTATCCCCCAACTGCTGCCAATCTTCAACAGTTAAATTCAGTTCCTCAAATGCACCCAAAATATTCGTAATACTGTCAAAGTTCTTTTTGGATACTGCACCGTGAAGTAATTCTGCCCTTACAACCCCACATATAGCAACATCTTCTTTTTCAAATATGCTTGCTATCTTATCGTCTGCAGAGTTCCAGAAATCAATAAAAATATTGGTATCTGCAAGAATCATCAGATAATGCTCCTCTCTCTCAGATTTTTAACAGCTTCTGCATCAATCTTAATTTTTCCTGCGGACTGCAAAAACATTCTTTTCTTTTCTTCTTTAGACAGAGGCATATCCACTGTTTTTATAGTTATATCATTGGCTTTGTTTTTAAAGCCAGTAACTGAAACGGTTCTCATCTTATCAATCATATCTATCAGAATTTTCAATCCTTCATCAGTCATTTGGTCTATCCTACTGTATGCTTCTTGCTGAATTGTCATGATACAACCTCTCCTTCCTTTTAATGTTTTGCTTCTATCAACTAACTCTTAAAGCTTGAGTCTTTCTTTCCTAACTTCCTCCAAATCCAGTGGTTTTCTCGCAATTCCCTTTAAGCTCTTGAACTCAAGTTCATCAATCTCAGCTTCAGAAAGCGGTGAAACTGTCACTCTAAATAAAGTCCCGATCAAACTATCAACGTCAATTATTCCCTTTAGCTTATCCCTTTCTACTATCAAGGTACTTGTCATAGTAATCACTCTCCATTGCGAACCGAATGTTCTCTCATATCATATATCGTCAATATTTTCAAAAAATTAACCTATAAATAGCGGGTGTCTTACCCACTGTTTGGTGGACCCGGGTCTTGCGACCAGCCCTACGAGTAACTACTCACCTATTATAATACCATCATTTTCTGTGGAAAACAATCTTTTTCTTACAGAGTTTTCTACAAATAGTATCATTTTAGTATCATTGACACATACTCCGTAACTAAACAACAAAAAAAGGCTTCCGGAGAAATCCCCGAAAGCCTTGATATTACTATGTTTATTCTAATTATTCGATAATGTTAACAACCTTACCTGAACCAACGGTACGGCCACCCTCTCTATTGCTCCCCAGTATATATCGTATCATAAACCGTTATAAAATGGGAACTTTTATTTACCTTATACAGATTTTTATACCATTTTTCTATGTTTTTTTAGTTTTTTAGTATCAAAATAGTATCAGGACAATTAATAAACACGAGTAGTTGTTCCATTTATCTCATTTCGTAACTCAGAAGTTCCTTTTTCAGCTGAAAGGCTTTTTGACCTTATTCTTCACATGGGTGAAGCCACCCTTATCTACTCTTTATTAATATCTCCTCGTATTATATAGTAGTAGTGTTTAGAGACCCTCTCCAAGGTCTTTAATACTTCATAACCATTCTTTACCTTTTCTACAGGTTAGGTTATGATATTGGAGATGCTGTGGATTGGTTGTCTTCTCCTACCACTTGATGGTTTAATAAAGGCTCCAACCACAGTCTCTTTGTTCATTTGTTAATCAGTTAGATACTGCACGACAGTTTATTTAGAACGAGGTTACAACCGCAAAGAGTACCTGTGGCCCTAAACAGTATCAAATACATCTCAAAGGAGAGGCTTATGATCTATGTAGGAATTGATGTTGCCAAGGATAAGCATGACTGCTTTATCACAAACTCTGATGGTGAAGTACTCTTTAAAGTTTTCACTATTACAAACAACCTGGAAGGGTTCGACAGTCTTTATCAAAAGATTAAATCCATTACAACGGATCCAAAGATAATAAAAGTAGGACTGGAAGCCACCGGACACTACAG
>JAEEVK010000007.1 GCA_016287095.1 Lachnospiraceae bacterium | reverse complement strand
CAATCAGTACAACCTTCTCCCGTAACTATCAGGTCAGCACCGGATATTAAACTGTCAAAATCAACAATATCAAGCACAGCATCAATTCCTGATTTAAGATCCGAATTCAGAAATACCTTCAGCATCGTTCCCAGTCCTCCGGCTGCACCGGAACCAGCGATACCATCTGGGTCAATACTAAACTGCCTGCGTATAACATCCCTATAATTGCACATGCCTTTTTCAAGCCTGTCCTGCATTTCCTTTTCAGCACCCTTTTGTACTGAGAAAGTATATGTGGCTCCGTTCACACCGCATAAAGGATTCTTTACATCGCACAAGACCGTTATCTTTGCATTTCTTATTCGGGTATCCAGGCCGGAAACATCAATTTTTGCAACCTTCTCTAAATCTGCACCGCATCCTTCAAGTTCTTTTCCATCAATATCCAGAAATCTGATGCCTAATGCACGACCACATCCCATACCGCCGTCATTTGTTGCGCTTCCCCCGATAGCTATATAGATTTCTCTGAACCCTTTATCAAGTGCGTCTTTTATGAGTTCACCCGTACCCAATGTAGATGTATACAACGGATTTCTTTTCTCTTTTGGTATCAGAGTAAGTCCTGACGCTGAAGCCATCTCAATAATTGCTCTCTTCTCATCTATTTTCCCATAAGAAGCTTTTATAACATCTCCCAGTGGTCCGTGCACTTCTGCAAATATCTTACTTCCACCGGTCGCCCTGATCAGTGCCTCTACAGTTCCTTCACCACCATCTGCCACAGGTATACCTACACCCTCAACCTCCCCAAAGACTTCCTTTGCTGACTGCATAAGCAATTCTATAGTATCCATGCTTGTTAACGACCCTTTAAAAGAGTCAGATGCAAAAACAAGTTTCATCTTATATTTCCTCCAGTACTTTCAGTATACCATATAAGTATCGCAAAGAAAACACATAAAAATATCCACATCTGTATTTTTGTTACAGATATGGATAAAATATTGCAAATTATATTATATCCCCTGTACACAGGCCGTTTACTTTTTATGCACTTTGAAGTTTTACCATATGGGCATAAGTTCCATTCTTTTCCATAAGATCCGTATGGTTTCCTTCTTCCTTTATCCGGCCGTCGGAGATCACAAGTATCTTATCGGCGTCCTTTATGGTTTTCAATCTGTGGGCTATAACCATTAAAGTTTTGTCTTTACACAACTCAGATATAGCTTCCTGGATGGCTCTTTCATTATCGGCATCAACACTTGCGGTAGCTTCATCAAGTATTACGATCGGGGCATCCTTTAATATGCATCTGGCTATAGAGATTCTCTGCTGCTCGCCACCGGAAAGTGATGCACCGCCTTCGCCTATCACGGTATCAAATCCGTCCGGTAATTGCATGATAAAGTCGTAACATCTGGCTTTCTTAGCTGCTGCTTCGACTTCTTCCCTGGTAGCATCCGGTCTCGCCATAGCAATATTGTTATATACCGTATCCTGGAATAGATATACTCTCTGGAATACCATACTTATCCGGTCCATCAGATTTCCGATGGAAACATCTTTTATATTCTTTCCGCATATTTTTATAGAACCGGATCTGACATCCCAGAATCTGGCAAGAAGGGATGCTATAGTAGATTTTCCTCCTCCGGAAGGACCGACAAGTGCCAGCATTTCATTTTTGTTCACCTTAAAAGAAACATTTTTTAAAACATCCTTTTCGGTATAACCGAATGTTACATTGTCATACTCTATTTCAGGTATATCATTGTTTGCTGCAGAAGCAATAGAATCATTACCTCTGTCCTCAAGTTCTCTTGCTTTAAATACTTCCTCTATCCTGTCCAAGCTTGCAGAAGTAACAGTAAGTCTGGCCATCTGGCTGTAATATGCCTTTATAGAAACAAAAACATCAAACAGGAACAAAGCCATACCTACCATGTATTCTGCTGTAATGGAACCGGAATTATAAAGATAAGCCGATACGGCAAGTACCAGTGAAGTACCTATACCGAATGTTAGATTAAGTGCCCTTGACCATGGAGTATAATCCTTTTCAAAAGCTATACTTTCCTTACAGCTTTTTTCAAACTCATCCGTAAGCTTCTTTGATTTCTCGCCCAGCATATTGTATGATTTAATAATTCCTATACCCTCTGCAAAATCAAGAACTTCTTCTGTTAAAGCTTCACTGTATTCCTGTTTGTTTACTGAATGCATTAGAGTATTTTTAAGCATCAGATTGCCTATTATAATAAATACTGCAACTACAAGAAGTGATAGCAATCCTATCCTAAAGTCCATGACGAACATCATTACGACCATAAGACCTTGGGAGATCATAAAGGTTACAAGTTCTGAAAGAACACCCATACAATTCTCTTCAATAAATACCATATCGGTGGCAAGTACAGAATTTATCTTTCCAATATTACCTTCTGTAAAATATCCCATGGGAAGCTTACGAAGATGGTCTCCCAATCGGAGTCTCATATCAGCAAATACCATATATCCGGTTGCAGACTGCAATACATTTGTGATGTGTTCGAAAACAGCCTCCAATATAACACTTGCAACCATAGCTATGCCCATATACAGGCATTTACTTTTATCCATAGTGCCATTCATAAAAAAGCTTATGGTAAGGAAGCAGAGTATCAGAGGGACCTTCATCATTATCCCTTTTATAAATGCCGTTACATAGGAAGCACGGATTCTGCCTTTATATTTTCCTGTTATGCTTATAAGTCTATGCAATATTTTGATCATGCTGCAGGTCCTCCTTCCTTGATCCTCCATGTGCTTGCACTTACCGACGCCTCCCAGAGCTTTCTGTATTCAGCACAGCTTTCAAGCAGATTGTCATGAGTATCGGCTGCTATACAATTACCATCTTTAATAACACATATTTTGTCTGCGTTTTTTATGGTAGAGAGTCTGTGAGCTATAACAAGTACTGTTTTATCCTTTATGATCTCGTCGATAGCTGCATTCATTTTCTCCTCATTTTCCGGATCCATAAAAGCAGTAGCTTCATCCAGGACTATGATGGGAGCATTTTTAAGTATTGCCCTGGCAAGTGATATTCTCTGTCTTTCACCGCCGGAGAGTTGTTTACCTCCATCACCTGCTTTGGTGTCAATACCTTTAGGCAGCCTTTCCAGGAACTCATCACATTGTGCACGATGTGCTGCGTCAAGCACCTGTTCTCTGCCGGCATTAGGATTTCCTATCAGGATATTTTCATAGAGAGAGGTATTAAACAGGAACTGCTCCTGTGATACATACGCCACTTGGTCGTTCAGAGCTTCAAGAGACATGTCTGTGATATCCTGACCACCTATTTTTATAGACCCCTGCTCTATGTCATAGTAATGTACAAGAAGCCTAGCCAAAGTTGATTTACCACTTCCGGATTCGCCTACAAGCGCGGTTGTAGTCCCCTGCTTTAGATTTAAGCTGATTCCATGAAGAACCTCCTTTTCTGCATATCCGAAATGTACATCCGTAAAACTCACATCATTATTTGTACCTGTAAATCCGGACTTTCCTTCCTTAAGAGGAGCGTGATCCATCATTTTTTCAAGTTCATCTATCTTGTAGTTGAGTTGAGGAAATTTACCGGCAAAATTAAGTGCTTTTAATATTGAAGGACCAACAGCAAAAGACATACAGAAAACAAGTACCAGTTTTTCCAATGCTACGCTTTCACCGATAACAAAAAGTGAACCTATAGGAACCATTAATAATACAAGGCACGGAAGAACGCTGGCGTATATGGCCATCCAGGGCCAGCAAACTCTATACCAGTCTAAGGTGAAGTCCCGATAACTTTTAACTACATCGCCAAAGCGTTTATACGAGTCACCGTCCTTATTAAAAACTTTCACAACTTCCATACCATTTACATACTCAATAATGGTGTTGTTCATCCTGGCTGCTGACTCATAGTATGCATTCATCTTTGACATACCGGATTTCATCATACGGCTCATCGCAAACATACCTAACACCATAGGAACGAGAGAGAGTAAAGCTACTTTCCAGCTTGCAACAAACATCAGAACAACTATGATTATCGGTATGGCAATATTCGCAATGCCTTCCGGTATAGCATGTGCCAGAAGAAGTTCAACCTGATCTATATCATCAGTAAAAACCTTTTTGATACGTCCGGTCCCTATTTCCTTGATATTTCCAAGTGGCTGCTTTTCAAGTTTCCTCTGGAGCGAAACACGCAGATTCTTGAGCGTATTATATGCACTTACATGAGAGTATACGAGGCCTTGTGTATACAATACAGCAAAAATGATCTCGCATAACGCAACCGCTATAACACGTACCAGAATAAACCCGGTGTCAATGCTTTCTCCCCTTATAAGAGGGGCAATAATCTGATAAAGAAAGAAGTACGGCACAACATTTGCAATAATACCGATCGACATCAGTATTACGGCAGCAATTGTGTACTTTTTGTTTTCCCCTATGTATGGGGCCACTTTTTTAAACATTGCTTTTTCCTTTCTAAAAAATTTAATCCGTGTGGTTACCTATTGCTAACCACACGGATTATACATTAAAGCTTTATTAAATTCTACCATTTATAAATCATTTTTTAACACTTTTCGCTCAGAAAACTTTTTGGGTGTTACTCCAAACCTTCCTTTAAAGGCTTTTGAAAAATAACTCATGTTGTTGTAACCGGAGCTTAATGCTACCTCAGTAACATTTATATTCTCTTTTAACAACAATTCTGCAGCGTGTTCCAAACGCATTTCCTGAACATAAGAGTGAAGTGAAGTCCCATATAGCTCACGAAATATTCTGTTCAGCTTACTGACGCTCATGGATAATTTATTTGCAATACTTTCTGCATCGTAATCCTCAAAAGGTGAGAGCTGAATATCTTCCCTCAGTTTTTCTACCGCATATGAGTCACTGTTATTTCTTAAAGAAACATAATTGTTTGATTCTTCTCTGTTATGAACTATCTCAAAAAGAACCAGTGCGGTCAGCTCAGTCATTTTAGCATCCAGGAAAACACCCTTAAATTCCTTATATCTGTCAGCGCTGTCCAGTTCGGATAATATTCTGTACATTTCCGGAGTAATCCGTGTCATCTGCACACTGTCATAAACAATTTTCTCGATGTTTATGATATCATTTTCAGGGAAGTGGGTTTTTAGCAGTTCTTTAAACCTTTTTGTATGCATCTGTAAACTTTTGAACTTAAAGTTTACACCTTTCTTGTATTTCATCGAAGTACCGATATTGTCGTTTCGGTAAATACATACATCACCTTTTTTCATGGATACGATCTGGTATTTTTCATCGGTCTCATTTTCTCCTACCATCCACTCAATATCCTGATTGAGGTTAAAGATTATCTGTACTTCGTCAACACCTGAATTGTTTTCTTTTTTTGCATCTGTATCAGCATCAAATTCAAGATCCCAACTATAATAAACGATATCACTGTCGGATTTCTGACTTGAAATATCCGCAGTTCCAATCTCTTTCAATGCCGGTGTCTTTCCGTTCATAAAGTCGTAAAGACTTTTATTATCTAAATACTTTCTCATATATCTCCAATAAATATTATCGTGATAGTTAGTCAATGCTTACTATATAATAATATCATTGAAATAACGAATAGTCAATAAGCTTATTGATCAAGAATTTTATAAAGCAGTCCATAGAGCTGCTCGATTTCTTTCTTATCAAAAGATCCAACCACAGAGGCTACATTGAACGGTATGTCCTTACATGCTTCTTTTAGTTCTTCTCCTTTAGCTGTAAGCTTAACGCTGGTTACCCGCTCATCATTTTCAGGATGAGTTCTGGCTATCAGTCCTTCTATTTCAAGTTTCTTTAACAAAGGACTCAGTGTACCGGCATCCAGATAAAGCGTGCTGCCAAGTTCTCCGACAGTAGCTTCCTTCTTTTCCCAAAGTACCATAAAAACAAGATACTGAGTATATGTGAGTCCCAGCGGCTTGAGGTATGGAGTATAAGCATTAACAATCTTTCTGGAACATGCATACAAAGGAAAACATAATTGGTTTTTCAGTTTTAACTGCTCGTAAGTATCACTCATTTGATCTACCCTACTATAGAAAATATAATTTTATAAAAGGCTTTCAACAAATTCAGCAACTTTATCCATCTTAGCAGTCGGTTCGAAACGTGCTACCACATTACCTTCCCTGTCTATAACAAACTTGGTAAAATTCCATTTGATCTCTGAATTGTTTTTGTAATCTTTATCCATTTTAGAGAGCAGAGCGCTCATGGCTAAAGCTTTAGGTCCCTTGCCGAAACCCTCGAAACCTTTCTGTGATTTAAGGTATTTAAACAGTGGAATAGCCGTCTCGCCATTAACATCAGACTTTTTCATCTGAGGAAACTGTGTATGATACTTTAATGTACAGAACTCATGTATCTCATCATCTGTACCGGGAGTCTGACCTGCAAACTGGTTGCAGGGAACATCGATTACTTCAAATCCTCTGTCATGAAACTTTTCATACATAGCCTCAATATCCTTGTAATGAGGTGTAAACCCACAGCCGGTGGCAGTATTGACTACTAAAACCACCTTGCCCGCATAATCTTTCATAGAAACTTCAATACCGTTTGCTGCCGTTACGCTTAAATCATAAAAACTCATAATCATGTACCTCCAATTTTATATTTTATCATATTATATTTGATAAAATATATTTTGTCAAGTATTTTTTATTCACTTATATAAAAATGTATACAAAACACCGAAACCCCTTGACATATTTTTGCATCAAGGGGTTTCAGTTCGAAGTCTATTATCAAAGGAGAAGACTAGAGTAACCAACAAAAAATATTTTTAACATGTAATGCATCCATCTTAGGATATTATAGTTTTTCAAAAAAGGAACTGTAATCTTCTTGAATTACTCATAAAAGATTACAGCACCTTTTTTGTATCGTTCACCCAAAGTTAGAAATTGTCAATCATTTATTTATGCTAATGCCTCTCCTAATGCCTTGCATGCTGCCGTTGCTGCATCATCAGGTGCTTCGTTGGCTGTTACACTCTCCGTACAAAGAGTTATACCATTGTTTTTGCATCTGTCTTCCCAGTCTCTCATCCACTGACCGTCACCCCAGCCATATGAACCAAAAAGCGCTACCTTCTTTCCTGCAAGTGATCCTTCAACTGCTGCAAACATAGGCTCAAACTCTGTATCCTCAAGCTCCTCTGCACCCATTGCAGGACAACCAAAAGCTATACCATCAAACTCTGCTGCTTTTGATGCTGAGAAGTCATTAGCTTCAAAAATAGCTGTTTCTGCACCCTTTCCCGATGCTCCATTCTCAACTGCCTCAGCCATAAGTTTTGTGTTTCCTGTCTGGCTCCAATATACTACTGCTACTTTACTCATTTTTCTTGATCCTTTCTATTTTTATTATTTTTTAAACTATAAGTTTTTCCAGTCTGACACCTTCTCTTATCTTCCTGCAATATATATTTGTACATTTTCTATATAAAGCAAATATTTTCTCTGCCTCTTCTTTGTTCCCATAGGCCTTCCAGCATCCTGAGCACTTTACTCCTTCCCGCGAGTTTTCCATAAAGCACTTAACATCAGTAGGCGGATATCCTAAGAACAGACCAATCTCATGTGGAAAATCAGTATCATTGGATATATGCTTTGCCAATTGAACTATACATCTTTCAGTACTGTTCAAAGCAGAATATCCTTTATTTTTTAATATGCTCTCTGCCTCTGAGCATGAAAGATCACGTTTCAACAGTTTAGGCCTATATATGTAAACAAGATTGTTTCCGCATTTTGCAGTAAACAGCAGTGCCCTTAGACCTTTATGCGTAAGAACTCGATTCAGTTTTCTTAAATCTTCTGTTAGCTCCTCTTTTTTCCTGCCTCTTACCGTAAACAGACTTCCGGTTTTAAGTCCTGCCAGAGTAGGTGAACAAAATCTGGTTACAAGATTTTCAATCATTGAATGTACCTTCCAATAATATAGTTAGCATTTGCTAACCTCATCCTTTTAAATAATCGGTCAACCTATAAACCCCAAGTTTTTACTAACATAAGCTGACCGAAAATCGGGCTGAAACAAATATGTTTTAGTTAGCCATTGCTAACCTCTATATTTATATCATTTCTTTTTTTAGTTGTCAAGCAAATTTTTCATTTTTCTTGATAAATAAAAATACACCAAACCTAATCATAGATTTGGTGTAATCAATATTATATTTAGAATGGCATTGTATCAGGATTTTCTGACAAACCTACACAACCTGTAAGTCCTGCTATCAGCTGAACATCTGCTTCTTCAAGTTCAAAATCGAATACCTTTAGATTTTCCTCTATCCTTGAAGGTGTAACAGACCTAGGTAATGGCAGGTACCCTCTCTGAAGGCTCCAACGAATACATATCTGAGCAACGCTCCTGCCATATTTATCAGCAAGCTTCTTCATCTCAGGTACATCAAATATCTACCTGTTTCAAGTGGACTATATGCTTCAAGGATCATACCCTGAGATCTGCAGTACTCAACGTTTTCATTCTGAGTTTCACCGGGACACAACCTGATCTGATTTACCATAGGTTTAATCTTTGCCGTCTTAAGGAGCGCTTCAATATGATGCTTTCTGAAGTAACCGCGTGCACAATTAAATAAATAGCATAAAGTGTTTGAAGAATCAATAGTTTCAAATCAAAAGCGACCACTATCAAAAATAGTTATCATAGCATTTTAAAAAAATCCCCTTTGTCAATTAACTCAAAATTTTCCCAAATAAGTTAAGTTTTTTACTAAAATATCCGATATATATATCAATAGGGGTAAAACCTTTTGACGCATTACTTATAGTAGAAATAATATGTGTGTATCACATGTTTTTTCGGAAAGAAGGTGTCTATGAAGCATGTATCGGGTAAAATCAAATGGATCTTTGCTGTAGGCCAAATGGGGTGGTCTATTCTTGCAGGAATCATAGCAAATCTGCTAGTCAATTTCTATCTTCCTGATTCTACCGATAATGGCATTATCACATTCGTAACAAGTGCCACATTTATTGGGTTGACAGTCATAGGTCTCATCACTGCTTGCGGCAGAGTTGTGGATGCGGTGACTGACCCCTGGATAGCTAGTATGTCAGATAACTGCAGGAGTAAACTTGGTAAACGTATTCCTTTCATGAGATACTCCGCATTTCCTTTTGCACTGCTTACGGTACTGATATTCTGCTGTCCGGTACGTGGGGAATCTGTAGCAAATATTATTTGGCTTGCTGTGACCATGATATTGTTCTACATATTCATGACCGCATACTGTACTCCTTACAACGCTTTGATCCCTGTGCTTGGCAGGAATCAGAAAGACAGAATGGATATTTCTACATATATTTCCCTGACTTATATAGTGGGTACAGGTATTGCTTTTTCCGGTAAGATGATATGGGAAGCTGTTGCAAATGCCACCGGATGGGATTACTATTTCAGTGCCCGCCTGGTACTTGCAGTGCTTGCCGGCATAGCTCTTATCTGTATGCTGCTTCCTGCGTTTATCATAAAAGAAACCGATTATGACACTACTCCTCCTGTAAAGGAAAACGCATTTAAATCTTTGGCAAAGACCTTTAAAAACAAGCATTTCAGAGTCTTTGTTCTTTCGGATATCATATACTGGATCGGTATAACTATTTTCAATACCGGTTTTATCTACTATGTTGAAAATCTCCTGGCACTTGATAACTATATGGTGCTTTTCATCTTCATGACCTTTGTGACATTCATCTGCTATCCTGTGGTAAATATTCTGTCCCGTAAATTCGGCAAGAAAAAACTGCTGGTATGGGGATTTGCACTGTTCGGATTCGCATTTCTTGTTTCGGCATTTGCCGGAAAAGTTTCATTTATACCCAATCAGGTATATGGCTTTATCATCTGTGTACTGGTTGGAGTCCCGCTTTCAATCCTGGGTGTCATACCCCAGGCTATAGTTGCTGATATAGCAGAAAGTGACTGCATAAACACCGGTGAAAACAGGGATGCGATGTTCTATGCAGCCAGAACCTTTGCATTTAAACTGGGACAGTCTATCGCTATGATCATATTTACTTCTCTTGCTGTAGTAGGACAATATACCGAGACAAATGAGGCCGGAGTAGAAATACTTAAAAACACCGGAACCGGATATCGTATAAGTCTTGTGATCGCACTGGTCCTCTGCATCATAGCTATGGCTATCATACTTTTCTACGATGAGAAAAATGTTATGGGAACCATAGAGAAGGCTCATAAAGATAATGAAGGGAGGTAAAATCTAATGATAAATCTGAAATACTCCGTTCAGGGAACCCAGGTGGTTACCAGGACCTCTGATGCGAATGTAGTAATAGAAGAAAAAAAATCTAAGAACAGAAGAACTGTAACTGTTACAGCTTTCCAGGATATAGAGCTGATAGATGCCGACTTATCTTTGAAGAAATATTTTAATCCCGATGATCTGATAATGGCCAACGGGTACCAATCATGGACCGAAACTAAAGAATTTGCCATAGGTGAATACCTTAACAATCTGAATAACAGACCTAAAAATGTAGTGGAAAAGTATAAGTTTAAGGCTTATGGTTCACAGGCATTTTGGGATATGCCTGTGGGAACACATCTGGGTTTTGATTTTTCCTACATCAAGGGAGAAAACCCTGTGTTTATTGGTAATATGAACTTCAAAAACGCATACCTTCTCATATGGTTTGATGAAGGGAAAAACCTGATCCGTCTGCAAAGCGACATAGAAGGCAGAAAACTTCAAAGCGGTGAAAGCTATACCTTGTTCGACTATGTTATCCTGCCGGACGGGAAAGAATATATTGACCGGTTTAGTCCCAGGACAAAAGAAAAATTATTCGGATATACTTCATGGTACAATCATTATCAGGACATAAATGAAGAACTGATATCGGATGCTTTGGAAAAATCCGATGCAAGATTCAATCTGTTCCAGATAGATGATGGTTATGAGACCAAAGTTGGGGACTGGATGGATATAGATGCCGATAAGTTCCCGGACGGGCTCGAGGGTATAGTTAAAAAGATTCATGACAAGGGTATGAAGGCCGGTATATGGCTGGCTCCTTTCGTGGCTGAAACAGAATCAGCAGTTGCCAAGGAGCATCCGGAATGGATTGCAAAAGACTCCGATGGAAACAACATTTATGCCGGAAGCAATTGGAGCGGTTTCATGCCGCTTGACCTAAATAACGAAGACGCTGTTAAATATGTCAGGGAGTCGCTTAGATTTCATAAGGAACTCGGGTTTGATTTCTTTAAACTTGATTTCCTCTATGCTGTAAATCTCTGTCCTATCCATGGGAAAACCAAAAGCGAGACATCGGAATATGCATACTCACTGCTCCGTGAGGAGTTGGGTGATGCTCTGATACTGGGATGCGGAGCAACACTTTCAAATGCAAACGGGAAATTTGATTTCTGCCGTATAGGACCGGATGTATCATTGTCCTTTGACGATGCTTTATATATGAGAATGTTCCACCCGGAAAGAGTTTCAACCAAGGTTACTCTCCAAAATACCATTTTCAGGAGTATGCTTGATGGGCATATGTTTATGAATGATCCTGATGTTTTCCTTCTGAGGGACGACAATATTAAGCTTTCATTAGAACAGAGAAAAGCACTTACGAAAATAAATGCATTGTTTGGCTCTCTTCTTATGACATCGGATAATATCGCTGAATACGATGCTGATAAGAAAAAAATACTGGAGGATGCCCTTGCCATCTTTAAAAACGGCAGACTGGTATCTTATACCAGAAAAAGCAAATGTATATTTATAGAATTCGAATTAAACGGTAAAAACCGCATCATTATTTATGATCCGCAAAAAGGTACCATGCTGGAAAAGCAGAGACGCGTAAGAAAAGATAAAAACGCAGATCATACAAAGGTAATATTTGGGAATAAGATAGACAGCAAGGTAGTAGCAAAAGCAGAAAAATCAAAACAGAAATTTATTGATAAATATGGTGATGATTCAGATAAAAAATACAGCTTTGATGTGACAGATGTACCTGCTCTTGATAATATCGGCGTAAAGAAACTTGTTTTAAAAGATGATGACATTAATAACACCGGAGAAGTTTTCAGCTTAGCGGATAATCCTCTTGTGGTCGGTAATATCAGGATGGGATTTGGCCACTACCGTATAAGCATAGCTATGGCTTCCTGTGCAAAGGCACTGGGCTATACTCCGTATTGGTTGGATCTTGCAGGTTTTGATGCCACCGGTTCAAAAATGATACGTGAACAGAATGATATGTATTCGCTTGCGTCACGCATATCACAGAAGTCGCATGTGTTTAATCATTTTGTATGGGAGCCGCTGAACAAAGAGGGGTTCCGTCAGATTACATATAATGCAAAGGACCAGAAAAATGCCGAACTTCTTAAGCCGATACTAAATGCATTGCCTAAAGATGTTCCTTATATAGCTACTCATGTTTGGCCGAGCCAGGCTGCGATCCATGCCGGGATGACGCATGTGGTAAATGCCATCCCCGACAACTGGGCTATGGCGCTTCATCTTTCCGAAGGTGCTATTCATACCGTGCAGACTCCTTTCGCATATCTGGGTTACAAGATGATGAACGGTTTTTCAAAGAAAGATCTTAAAGGAATGCCCGAGAAAGACCTGAAGATGGTAGGAAGATATGTGGATCATGAGCTGCTCGTTAACTTAGAGGAGGATAATGCATTAAGAATAAAAAGAGCAAACGAAAATGCTCCTATGAGATTCTTAATGACGGTAGGCGGTGCCGGAGCCGGATTTGACCAGTTCCTGTCTATGGTAAAGCATCTGATTCCTTTGGTAAGAAGTGGAAAGTCAGCCGTTTTTATCAACTTCGGTGATCATAAGGATGTATATGAAAAGATGCAGAAAGCTCTGGGAGACATAAAGGTAAATAAATTCTTTGACGATTATGAAGGACTGAAAGAATATGTAAAATCTATACGTAACGGAAACGCTAAAGGAATAACCGCCATTTATGATCCTGATATATTTAATGCGGTATATGCTACGAATCTGCTTATACCGGAAAGTGATGTACTGATAACAAAACCCGGTGAACTGGCATATTATCCTATCCCGAAGCTGTTTATGAAACATATCGGAGGGCACGAAGTATACGGTGCTGTATGTTCACAGGAAGCAGGCGACGGAACCTTTGAATGCGATACCGAGCAAAAAGCAAACGCAATGATAGACAGGTTTATATTTGATAAGGAACTGATTATCCATATGTGTGATCGCATAAATGTTATGAAAAAGAACGGCGATTATAACGGAGCATATGAGTGTGTGAAGTTGGCTATACGAGGAAGGAGCTAATATAATGAGATCAGATATAATAACGGTGACAAGCAAAAATATTGGTATTGATCAGGCTTTAGAGATGACTGAAAGTATTTCTTCAGAAAACGGTCTGGAGAAAAAGCAGAAACTTCATATGAGGCTTTTGGCAGAGGAACTGTTTGGTCTGCTAAAGGGTATTGCGGGTGATGTTGAGGCTGACTACTGGATTGAAGTTACAGGCAAAAAAATCGATGTACACATGAAGTCAGAAGTCCAGCTGACCGATGAGATGAAAAAACAATTCTTAGAAAGCTCATCTACCGGAGAGAATGCCGCAGCGAAAGGTGTTATGGGAAAGATACGTATATTGATAGCTTCGGCACTTCTGTCAACAAAAGAAGTATTGCCTATGGCTCTGATCAATACAGCAGCCGCTTATCAGCCTGCCGGAGGCTCAGGGGCATCATTTGACTGGTCTATGGTTGATTATAGAAATCATATCAAAAAAGAAAACGGCAATAATGAAACTGCAGAGGCCTGGGATGAACTCGAAAAATCCATTATAGCCAATATTGCAGATGATGTAAAAGTAAAAATCCTGGGGAATAAGGTTGAAATCATAGTGTTTAAGAATTTTGAATAAAACCTGTCAAAAGGCGCAAAACGATGTAAATATCGTGATGCGCCTTTTGTAGTTTATTCCCTGTCTTTTAATACTTCTGCAGGAGTGATCCTGTTAATCTTTCTCAAGAGCAGTGCATTGACTGCAAAGTATATTGCCAAAAGTCCGACATATATCCCGGCATACAGCATCCATGGATAATGAAGGTTCATGGAGCAGGCTACATTCGCTATAAATGAAGGATATATTGAATCAATTATCAGCTTTGCAAGAGGGATGGTTATTATTCCGCCTATAGCTACAATAGCTGTGTTTCCATTCAGATACAGCTTTCTGACTTCATTAGAACGGTATCCGAATATCTTGATCAGTGATATTCCCATGGCAGATCTGTCGATCATTACTGCCATCATAAGATACATAACTACACAGCATATAACTATACCGGCACTGATAAGTGTTACTGTCAGTGACATCATAATATCAAGAAATACTGCTGATGAGTGCTCTATATCCTCTTTTGTGGTTACTGAATACAGTCTGCCCTCTTCTATATCAAGCTTTTCATCAGAATAGAGCACATTGATATAATCTTCATCCTCTCCAAACAGTTCTCTCATGGAATCTATATCCATGAATACTGTAAAACCGACTGAATAATCACTGATACCGGTAATGGTAAATGTATAATTCAGATCCATGGTCTTATCTTCTAATGTAATTTTATCTCCCACTTTGTAGCCATATCTCTGTATAAGCGAAGTATTGATCACCGCCTTGTTTTTCCCCTTCTCGGGATCGGCATCAAAATACCTGCTTGTACCATCTATACCGATCACCGATACATCCTGATTATAGCCTTCACAGTCTATTGACAGGCTCTTTAAGTATGTAGATTCAGCCTCTTTCGGAATATCATCGGTTTTTATAGGATATTTTAACAGATACATATATTCATATTTTGTATCCCTTACATTATCATCCCTTACATTTGAACATAATACATATGTATTTATGCCAAGTACGATAACCATAAGTGTGATCAGCATACCTATAAGTATTATAATGGCTGACCTTGATTCCCTCAGAAGCTGTCTGACTGCAAACAGTTTTGTAAAGCTCTTTATCTTCAGATTGTATGCCTTTAGTTTTCCGCTCTTCTGTTCATTTCTAAGCAGTGAAAGTGCTGTACGAGATAACTTTCCGTTTATAGTTATCAGGTTTACTACCAGAGATATAACAGGAGGCAGAACCAGTCCATACAGTATCAAATAAGCGGGATGTACCATATCGAACTCTGGTATAGAAAAATAATCATATGTGCTCTGAGCCATCATCGGGATACCGATAGGTGTGAATGCCAATATACATCCGATACCGCCTGCAATGAATGAAATAATAGTAGGAAGAGCTACATAATGCCTTAGTAAGTCTTTTTTCTTTACTCCCATGGAATACAAAGCACCTATTACACTCTGCTCTCCCTCTATCTGATGAACAATAAACACTGATATAACATATGCAAACAGTATAAGGACTATAACTCCTGCGACAAGACCTACACGCTTGTCCATGATGACATCTCCTGCTGCAGCTGCTATCCTGATATTTTCATCTGCTTTTACAAACTCTGTCAGGTTATCAAGTTTTACTTCAAATACTTCATCTATCAGTTTTTCAGTCTCGGTTTTAAACTCCTTCATACCATCATCGAGTTCAACCGTACCATCATACAGACCTCCATCATCCATTCCAAATTTGGCAAGTCCGTTTTTCATCTTTTCGGCTCCGTCCTTTACCTTTCCGGTACCGTCCGACAACTGCTCAACAGCATCTGTAAATTCTTTTTTCTTATCAAGAGCCTCTCCTATAGTCTCACGGAAATACTCATCTTCAACTTTCTCATAATCAAAGTCGAGTGCTTTGATTTTTTCTTTCAGATCATCTGCGCTTTCTTCTCCAAGTCTGAAAGCATATGTAAAGCTCTCTGTCTTTTCTGATATAGATCTTATGTGCTCATATGTATCTGCTGATACGAATATAACACCAAATTTCTCTGAGTCTACTGCCGGACTTGCAAAAGTCTTTAGTGCAGCATCGTAGTCAGGTACGGAACCGATACCGACTATTTTTACATTTACCCCTGATACAGGGATTGTATCTCCGATTTTTATATTGTTGACCGATGCATGATTTTTTTCTATAACTGCTTCATGATTACCTGTATTTTCTGCATTGGGTAATCTTCCCTCATCAAGTGTGATCAGGTCAACCTTTTCTCTTGTTTTAAATACTCTTAAGACCGAACCGTTTGAACTGTCAGCATCAAAGCTGAACATTTTCTCTATAACTGTACCTTTATCTGAAAGCTTGTCAATTTCACTGTCTGTCAAAGGGATAAATACTGAAAACTGTCCGTCTTCAACCATATTTTTACTCTTTGCTTCCTCAGTACCGATCAGTACCAATTCTGAGGATCCTACTATACTGACTACCAGATATATACCCAGTATGATCATCAGCATCAAAGCTGCATATCTTCCGAAATTTGATTTTAAATCCCGAAGGATTCTTTTATTTAAAACACCATTCATGTCTATTTCTCCATTTACAAGATTCTTCTATCCCGCATTACAGGTCTTCAAGTTCAGCTGCAGGCACTCTGGTTTCGTTTTCATAGTCCTTTGTGATCAGACCGTCTTTTAGGAATATAACTTTATGAACCATATTTTTTATTGAATTATTATGGGTTACTATCAGCATCGTTGTATTATACTTTGCGTTTATCTTTTCGAGAAGCATAAGGATATCCCTTGATGTTTTTGAGTCCAGCGCTCCTGTCGGTTCATCACACAAAAGGAGTTTGGGATTTTTTATCAAGGCTCTTGCTATGGCGCATCTCTGCTGCTGTCCTCCCGAAAGCTGTGAAGGGAACTTATTCTGATGCTCGGTAAGCCCCAGTGTCTCAAGCAGTTCATCCATATCCAGAGGATTCTGTGAGATATATTCACATATCCTGATATTTTCTCTTACTGTAAGATTGGGCACAAGATTATAAAACTGGAATATAAATCCAAGACTTTCTCTTCTATAGTCGGCAAGTTTTTTAGGATTTAAGCCGAATATCTCATTTCCGTCAACCTTTACAGATCCCGAATCCATATTGTCTAGCCCTCCTATGCAATTAAGGAGTGTTGATTTCCCGGAACCGCTGGTGCCCTGTATAACACACATCTGCCCTTTTTCCACACCGGTGCTGACACCTTTTAATACCTGGATGTAACTGCCATCCTGACCATAACTCTTTTTTACATTTTTAACTTCTAAGTACATTTTATGCTCCTTTCCGATACCCTGCTTCAAGCAGGATTTTTGTTTGTTAGAATTCTACATAACAATGTTATGTAAATGTTATTTTTTTACTGTCATCCCATTAGAAGAATGACAGTAATGCTTTTACTTATTAAGCGATACCATCACAAGCTCTACCCAGCCTTCAATCAGATAATTCATTATCTTTCTAAGTTTAAGTTTTGCCTGCTCCATATCTGTCTCGTGTTTTATAACATTTAAAAATGCATCAACTGTGATATGTGACATCCAATGGGACATGTATTCATCATACGTATATCCCTTAAGTCCCGATAACATAATAGGCATAGAGTTTTCTGTAAGTGTTACCAATTCATCTATACAATTTTCATAAACAGTATTTTCAGCAGATGTAAGTAGGAGCATAAGGCTATCATAATTACTATATATATACTCCACCAACATATCGGACAGATCACTGTGATCCATCTCCATGTTTTCCATGGAATCAAGATGCTGCATATATTCCCTGTCTTCCTGAAAATGTTCCATAAGAAGTTTTTTCAGACCTTTTATCGGCTGATCCACTATGGCTGAAAATAACTCTGCTTTGTTTTCAAAGAAGAAATATAATGCACCGGTAGTTACTCCTGCTTTAGCACATATGCTCCGGAGTGATGCTTTATTATATCCTTTTTCTTTAAACTCTTTTTTTGCTGCCTCTATCAGAAGGGCTCTTTTTTCATATTCAACGTTTTCTTTCATATATTGTATTCTTGACAGATACTTCTCATCTTAGACTGTTCTGTCGTAATGATTATCAGTCAAGCTCTATCCTCTCAAAAAAATAGATAACAGTGTTACATAACGCTGTTATCTTATCACTGACTTATAATATTGTCAAGTACTTTTTGATATTTTTTTTATTCTGTTTAACCAAGTCCTACATCAAGGGCCATCATCATTACAAAACCTACTGCAAAACAGACTGTTCCGATATTGGAATGCTCACCCTCAGACATCTCAGGTATAAGCTCTTCTACCACTACATAAAACATTGCACCGGCGGCGAAGCTTAACAGATAAGGAAGCACAGGCAAAAAGAAGCTTGCGGCAAATATGGTAAGCAACGCTCCTATCGGCTCTACTATACCTGACAGGGTACCATATACAAATGTCTTCCATTTTGGCATACCTTCAGCTACAAGAGGCATGGATACTATGGCTCCCTCCGGGAAATTCTGTAACGCTATACCAAGAGCCAGGGCTAATGCTCCACTCAAAGCTATCTCATTATTTCCATACATCCAGCCGGCATAAACAATACCGACTGCCATTCCTTCCGGAAGATTATGCAGTGTAACTGCAAGCACCAACTTGGTGGTACGCTTAAGACCTGACTTAGGTCCCTCTTCACTCTTATCCAGATGCATATGCGGTATAATAATATCCAGGAACAAAAGGAACAGCATACCGATGATAAATCCAATCATTGCAGGTACAAATGACAGTTTTCCCATATCATCCGACTGCTCAAGCGCCGGCAGAAGCAAACTGAAAAACGATGCTGAAATCATAACTCCGGCTGCAAATCCACCCATTGCTTTTTTAAGTTTATCATTCATTTCCCCTTTAAGGAAAAATACGCAGGCTGCTCCTAGTGTCGTACCAAGGAATGGAATCAGGATACCTTCTATTATTTCTATTGACATAAATTTCATCTCCATATAATGATGTTGGTTAGAGTCTCCTAACTTCTACCCATATTATATATTTATAAATCTATTTGTCAATATCCTTTTGAGCTGAAAAAAGGAGCAGCAATCAAGCCGCTCCTTTCAACTTTAAGGAAGATTTTTATGTATTTCAGTTTCAGAGAAATCATCTAACGATAACTGTCTTAACTTCTGAGAACTCGCCATATACCTTGTTGCCCTCATAATCTGTAGAGAATGCACGTACCTTTACATAGTAAGTGTTGCTCTTAAGTTTCTTGGTCTTACCTGAGGTCTTACCGGTTATGGTCTTTGTCTTTGCTTTCTTGAAATTACTGTTTGTTGAATATACAATCTCATATCCTTCTGCATTTTCTGCTGCAGTCCAAGATACAGAGATTTTCTTGTTGCTCTTTGCTTTTGCCTTAGAGATGCTGACAGCATCAGGAGCTAAGCCTTCATTATAGAAGTATGTGATGTCACCTTCCGATGAATGGAATATAAGGGTACGGGTACCATCGATAACACTGATCTCGTAAGTAGCTGTCTTTGTTCCTTCATCCTCACTTACTACGATGTAAACACCGTTCTCTACTTCATCATTCTTTTCGGTTGCGTAGATATAGAAAGGATACTGGCTGGCGAGCATATAGTCGCCGCTGCCTGCCATATCAACATAGCTCTTGCCGAAACCTGCCTTGCTGAGCTGCATTACCATTGAAGCATTTTCATATCCGGGATAATCCTTTAACATAGAGGTATCCATAGACCATACACCTGCCATAGATGCTCTCTGTGCGTTAGCCTCTGCTCCGCTCATGGGTGCTAAATTTTCTACAACAAAGAGTGCTATAACCTTCTGGATCATTATCTCCTGAGGATCATCAAATGCATCTGCAGGGAAACCTGCACTAAGCCAGTTCTTATATTTGCCCTCAGTTAACTTAAGAATCTCTTCTTCACTGCTTCCATATCTGAACTCAAGATGGTAAGTGGTAGCAGGTGTATCAGGACACATGAAAATGTATGCAAACTCATCTTTGTTACCGTCCTTGCTCTTGTACAGGCATCCCTCATATCCCATCTCCTGTCCTTCAACAGTGCCGGTAGCTGATGCAATTTTTACAAATGCATAATCATGAGTAATTTCCTTTCCGTTATTCTTTGTGAATGTAACCTTTGTGCCATCATCGCCACCAAATGTGATCTTAGCAACATCCTCAGTATAACCGCAGAAGAAATCGTCGCCTGCCTCATCACCGTAAGTAGTTGCTCCGATAGCCTGCTTCATAATACCTACACACATATCAGCCATTGACTCACCAACTACAGCTGCAGTGTAATCATGCCAATAATGATCATATTCCGAGTTAAAAATACCTCCTATAAAAAGAGGAACATATTCTCCTTTGATTTCGTTTAAGAAATCCTCCCCATTGATAGCCTGTTCAGCTACCGGTTCATCCGCTTTTACATTGGATGCAGGCATTTCAACAGTAAAAATGCCCAGTGTCAGCACCAACAAAAGTGCTGTAAGTGTTTTGATAAATCCTTTCATGATTTATTCATTTTCCTTTCCTTTAAATATTTAAAAGGCCTGCTTAACAAGCCTTTTATAACAAGATAAAATAATTGATTTAGTTAGCCATTGCTAACTATACTGATAAATTATCGACTGATCCCCTCCCCTAAACGGGTCAGGGTCAGTCGTAATTTACAGTATCTCTAACAAACATATTTTAGTTAATCATCCGATACTTATCAAAGCTAAATAAGAAGTAATTGGGTCTCTAGTCTAAAAAGTCTATATGACAGTACGTTGGCGGCATACTGTCTTGAGGTTTGAAGGATTAACGATAAGCTTATTATCGAATGATTATTTAAAAACATCTGTCAGTTACCTTACGCTAACTGATTATATCATAATGTTTATTTTTGTCAAGCATTTTTTTTAAGTTTTTAAAATTTTTTTTATTACTTTGGATAAAGATAAAAACCGACCGGTTCCAATAAGATATTTGAAACCGGCCGATTTCTTTTATGGAGAGAAACGATTTTTATGAGGTCAGATTGTTTTAGTGTCAGGCAAAAGATTTGTCATACTCTTAAGCCCTGTCAGTATAGTAGAACCATTATGAAGCAGAGCTGACGATGCAGGATTCATAACACCGAAAAGTCCTCCGGCAATAAGTGCAGAATTAAATCCAAGTATAAACCTGTAATTCGCTTTTATCCTCTTCATCAGAGCTGTGCTTATTTCTCTTAACGTGATAAGCTGATGCAGATCATCAGAAGCAATGGTGATATCTGCTATTTCTCGTGCTATCGGAGCTCCGTCAAGGATAGCTATACCTACGTCCGCTTCAGAAAGTGCAGGTGTATCATTTACCCCATCACCTATCATGACTACCTTATGTCCTTTTTGTCGTTCGTTTTTTACAAATTCCGCTTTATCCTCAGGGAGCACCTCAGCACAGAATTCATCCAGACTCAGTTTGGCGGCTACAGCCTGGGCATTCTTTTTGTTATCACCGGTCATCATGCAGATTTTCTTAAAGCCCAGTTCGTGAAGGCTTTTGATAACCTCTGCTGCTTCTTCTCTTAAAGGATCAAAGATACAGAGCACTGCTGCCAGCCTGCCTCCGATAGCCATAAAAATACGTGAGTATTCCCTGTTTATCTCGTCAAGCTTATAAGCCTCATCTTCAGGGATGATACATCCCTCATCCTCCATGACAAAGTGATAACTGCCTATGACTACATGTTCATTATCTATGGAACTGCTTATGCCGTGTGCAACAATATATTCCACCTTTGAATGCAGTTCATCATGATCCAGCCCTTTATCCTTAGCACCTTTTACTATAGCATTGGCTACAGAATGAGGATAATGCTCTTCAAGGCAAGCTGCTATACGCAGCATCTCATCAGGATCACGGCCTTCAAAGCTTACTACATCCATAAGTGTAGGAGTAGCGTGTGTGAGTGTTCCTGTTTTATCAAATACCAGAGTATCAGCTTCAGCCATGGCTTCCATAAATTTGCCGCCCTTTACGGATATCCTGTGTTCCCTGCATTCCTTAATAGCAGAAAGCACTGCTAAAGGCATGGATAACTTCATGGCACATGAATAATCAACCATCAGGAACGAAAGTGCTTTAGTAGCATTTCTGGTGAGCAGATATGTTATACCTGCTCCCAAAAGACTATATGGTACAAGTTTATCAGCCAGTCGGTATGCTTTAGCCTCTGTATCCGATTTTAATTTTTCAGACTCTTCTATCATTTTGACTATCTGGTCGAACTTACCGCTGCCGGCTGTCTTTGTAACCTCGATGATACATTCGCCTTCCTCTACGACAGTACCGGCATATACATAGCCACCCGGACTCTTTACCACAGGCTCGGATTCACCGGTCATAATGGACTGGTTTACAGTCATCTCGCCTTCGATAACTTTACCGTCAAGAGGTATGATCTCTGAATTTCTGACGATAATATGATCACCTGCAAGTACCTGGTTTACACCAACCTGTATTTCTTTCCCATCGTTTTTAAGCCATACCTTATCTATATTCAGTGACATAGAATGTGCAAGGTCATTAATTGATTTTTTGCGTGTCCATTCTTCGAGGGTCTCACCGATATTGAGCAGGAACATAATAGAAGAAGCTGTATCAAAATCTCTCCTGATGATCGAGGTAGCTATAGCCACACCATCAAGAGTTTCAACCTGCAGCTTACCGTTTTTAAGTGCAAGCAAACCCTTGACTATATAAGGGATGCTCTTGGCGATGCTTCTGGCTATTGCCAGCGGTGTGGGCAGAAAGATTTTTCTCATGAACATCCCGGTAACGGAGAAGAACAGCTTTTCCTCATACTTACGGTTCATCTCTCTACCGGTATTTTCCGGTACGAGTGCTTTTATTCTTTCATCCTGAGGGTCAAAAACCGCCAGTGCAGAAAACAGACTTTCCTTATCCTTTTCGGATGAATTAAGAAATGTTACTACTGCATTGCCGGTTCTTTCATCTACAGAAACTTCTTTTACAACATCGATGTTACGGATATAGTATTCCACGAGGTCCGCTCTGTGCATGGACATACACGGATAAGGTATTTTTATCCTTATTTTTTTACTTGATTCATGTAATACTACACATTTCATAGGATTCACGCTTCCTGTTCTTCGTAGCTTTCGATTATAGCCTTAGCCTTTTCGTATTCCTGCTTTCTCTTCTTATCATAACGTTTTTCATTGATATCTACAGCATCCTCATGGATATCACCACAGTTTTCCTTTATAGTAGCTGCAGTCTTCATTACGCTGTCCTTGCCACGGAGAACCGCTGCGGTACAATGGGTATATACTGTTTTTGCATCCTTGCTTGAAAGGATAGCAACACCTGCTGTTCCAAAAAGAACACCGCCTGCAAATGTACATAATTTCTTCCAGTTCATATAAAAACCTCCTTGTGCTAAATTAATTGTCTGCCATTTTTATAAACAAATCCTGTGGGCTATCAACCCATTATAATTTGGCTTAAATATAGTATAGCACCAAGTGCTTATCATCAAAAAACTAACTTTTGTTAGTCTCAACTAACAGCCTGCTAAAAAAATTAGATGTCTTTATCTAACATCCGTAAATGTGATTTTATCTTTTCAAAGGTCGTATCAGATATCGCATGCTCTATAAGGCAGGCATCTTCTTTAGCAGTTTCCTTGTCTATGCCGATATGTTCAAACCATTTAATAAAGAACATGTGACGCTCCAATATCTTTTCGGCTGAGATTTTACCGGAGTCAGAAAGAAGTATCCTCCAGTCATCCTTTATTATCAGACCTTCATTTTCCAGTTTAGAAAGAGCCACACTGACACTTGCTTTAGAATGACCGAGATGGGCAGCAATATCCGTAACCCTGCACGCACCAAGCTTATTGGTACAGACAAGGATGGTTTCAAGATAATCTTCTTTTGAAATCTTCATAGTCCTGCCCATGACACTGCATCTCCTGTATGTCTAATGTCTAACTTCTATCCCGTCTATTCATCATTATAAAAGATGAAAGTTCAGATCATATAGGTTAGTGTTATCTAACCTATATAGTTATACCACGCTAACTCAAAAATGTCAAATAAAAAAATAAGCCGACTCCATTCGGAATCAGCTTAATTATCATAACTTACATCCTTTGTTTTATACTGCCTGCTAAACAGCATATAAGAAATGCTACCACATCCGTAGCCACTATGGTAGAGCCTACAGGAGTACCGGTCATAATAGAGATGACCAGGCCCAACACCGCACATATTACGGCAAACACAGACGAAAATACCGTTACCTTCTTAAAGCTTTGAAAAAGTCTCATCGCTGAAAGTGCCGGGAATATGATGAGGGCCGAAATAAGTAACGAGCCTACCAGATTCATGGCCAATACTATGATAACCGCTATGACTACTGCAATCAGGAAATTATATGCATTTGTACTTACACCCGAAGCCTTTGAAAAGTTCTCGTCAAAGGTAACTGCAAATATCTTATTATAAAACAGAATGAAAATTGCTATAACAACAACCGACAATATTATACACAACACCACTTCCGTACTGTCAAGTGTAAGTATGGAAGTCGAACCAAACAAGGTACTGCACACATCTCCGGAAATATTTGCCGATGTAGAAAACACATTCATTACAAGATATCCGAGAGCAAGTGCTCCAACCGAGATCATGGCTATGGCTGCATCACCCTTTATCTTGGTGTTCTGACCGGTCTTTAAAAGTAATACGGCGCAAATAACAGTCACAGGAAGTATCAGCAGCATATTGTTGGTGAGCTTCATGACTGTAGCTATCGCCATGGCTCCAAATGCAACATGGGACAAACCGTCTCCTATGAAGGAATATCTTTTAAGTACCAGCGTCACTCCGAAAAGAGAGGAACACAATGATATCAGTACTCCTACTATCAGAGCATTTACGACAAATGAATATTGCAGATATGTAAATAACTTATCAAGCATTTTGTCTTCCGCCTTCCTGGCTCATTAAGAAGAACCGGCCTTCGTCACTCTCAATGTACTCTTCCCTGCTGCCATAAAACAGTTTTGCTCCGACATGAAGAATATGTGTAGCATATTTCACTGCAGCAGCTATATCATGTGAGATCATGATGATGGTAATCCCCTCACGGTTAAGTCCGTTTATCAGTTCATACATATCAGCAGTCACCTTAGGATCAAGTCCCGAAACAGGTTCATCAAGTAAAAGGACTTTTCTCGTAGCACATAATGCCCTGGCTAAAAGTACTCTCTGCTGCTGTCCTCCTGAAAGATCCCTGTAGCAGTTGTCAGCAAGCTGGGTTATCCCCATTCTTTCCATATTTTCTTCTGCCAGCTTCTTTTCCTCTTTGTTGTAAAAGGGTCTGAAGCCTGCACGCGCCTGACATCCCGAAAGCACAATTTCCCTAACGGATGCGGGGAAATCCCTCTGTACAACCGTCTGCTGCGAAAGATAGCCTATCTCGTTAGCCTTTAAACCGTCACCGAATACTATCTCACCACTCACAGGCTTTATAAGTCCGAGCAAAGTTTTCATTAACGTGCTTTTTCCGGCACCGTTTTCTCCCACTATGCACAGATAATCCTGTTTGTCAACTTTAAAGTTTATGGGTTCGGTTATGGTTTTCTTTTCATAACCTACCTCAAGATTTTTTACCGTAATAAACGACATTGAAAAACCTCGTTTCTGATTATTTAACGAACCTGCCTATAGTTCATTGTCCCGCCTGGCAGTCATCACATATACCGTAAAATACCGTCCTCTTCGGATCCATACGGAACTGATGATGCTCATATAAATGTGACTCCAGTTCATTTAATTCATCACAATGCATATGGATAAGCTTTCCGCATTTTTCACATTTACAATGAAAACAGGTTTCTTCGGAGCAGTGCGAACCTCCGGTATATTCAAAGCAGGCCGGACTGTTCATATCTATAATATATTTATTGACTATACCTTCATCCACCAGCTTTTCTAACTGACGGTACACAGTAGCCTGTCCTATGGTCTCTCCCTGAGAGCGGAAAAATTCACATGCATCTGCTACAGTAATGTGCTTTCCTTTTGCTCCTTCAAGGTAATTAAGCAGCTTCTCCCTCTGCTTTGTCTTATATACCGATCTTTTTTCCAAAATTGCACCTCCGCCAATTTGAAAATCTTTCTCAATTATAATACATAATTTTCATTTGTCAAGTTATTTGAGAACGATTATCGGATTTTATTTGAGAATTATTATCATTTTTCTTGACATAATAAATCCACTGTGATAGAATCACTAACGAATCTTTTCAGGGAGGATATAGTTATGCGTAATAATCTGATTTTTAGGAAATCTGCGGCCGGTATCCTTGCCGTTTTATTACTCATGCTCACTATCTTCTCTTCAGTCTATATCATAACTGAAAGCGAACATGATTGCGAAGGAGAAGACTGTGCTATCTGTCACATGATAGAAATCTGTGAGGGCATATTGCATAATACTGGCAAAGTCTTATCTTTCTGCATAATTGCCGCTTTTATACATTGTATATCAGAGTTTTTACAGATTATCAAATCCAACCTTTCTTTCAAAAGGACTCTCTTTGACCTAAAAGTTCGCCTTAACAATTGAAATGTCTTCTTTGTTTCATAAACGGACAGAATAAACAGGAGGATAATTTTTTTAATGAAAAAAATAATATCAATAATTGTAGCCGTTATGCTAATAGCCGGCTCTCTTTCAGCATGTTCAGATAAACAAAATAGCGATAACAAACAAGATTCTCAGTCAGTATCTAATAATTCCGGCACAAAGAAACTGAAAATAGTAACAACTATCTTTCCGGAATATGACTGGGTTAGGACTATCGTAGGAGAAAATGCAGATCAGCTCGACCTCACTATGCTACTCGATAATGGTGTGGATCTCCACAGCTACCAGCCTTCAATAGATGACATCCTGAAAATATCTACCTGTGACATGTTCATCTATGTCGGAGGCGAATCTGACAAATGGGTTGATGACGCCTTAGCCCAGGCGACAAATAAAGATATGGTAGTAATCGATCTGTTAGATATTCTCGGAGATAAGGTTAAGAACGAAGAAATTGTCGAAGGCATGGAGCATGAGCATGAACATGAGGATGAGGATCATGACCATGAAGAAGATCACGATCATGACGAGGATCATGAGCATGAGGAAGAACTCGATGAGCATGTATGGCTTTCCCTTAATAATGCCGGGATTATATGTGACAAGATTACAGAAAGCTTAAAGAAACTTGATAGTGCTAATGCTGATCTATACCAGTCTAATCTTAATGCTTATAAGGAAAAACTCAGCTCTCTGGACGCTCAGTATAAAACCGCAGTTAATGAATCTGTTGTAAAAACACTCCTGTTCGGAGACAGATTTCCTTTCAGGTATATGACAGATGATTACGGTTTAAGCTACTATGCTGCCTTTACCGGCTGCTCTGCCGAGACCGAAGCAAGTTTCGAGACAGTAATCTTTTTGGCCGGAAAAATCGATGAATATAATCTGAAATCAATTCTGACAATCGAAGGCAGTGACAAAAAGATAGCTGAGACTATAAGGAATAATACAAACACGAAAGATCAGAAAATACTTACATTAAACTCTATGCAGGGAATTACATCCACAGATATCAGTAACGGTGTAACATATCTTTCTGTTATGACCGATAATCTGAATATCCTCAAAGATGCATTGAACTGATTACGGAGGTAAACTCGGGTGAAAAAATCGATATATATGTTGCTCGGCGCTGTAATCTTAAATTTTATGACCGGTTGCACTGCAGCTAATGTGACATCAGACAGGACAAGCAATCAAACATCTCAGGTAGATCAAATCATACAGCAGCAAGTAGAAAAATCAGAAGCACAAAAACAGGATAAAGCTGAGGAAGACATGGTTACCCCTACAGAGATCACTGATCAGATAACAGCCACACCTGTACCGATAACTGACGTACCTGAGCAGATCATCGACGTTCCTGAACAAATTGAAGAGACCCAGGAAAAGCAAACATCAGAAATCATACCCGAATACGAAAAAGTCGATATAGACCTTACAGAACTTTCAAGCACAATGGTATATTCAGAGGTATCTAACATGATGTCGATGCCTGAGAATTATATCGGTAAAACTGTCAGGATGGAAGGTGATTTCTATACATATTATGACGAAAACCAGAACCAATACTATTTTGCCTGTCTCATCCGTGATGCTACAGCTTGCTGTGCACAGGGTATAGAATTTGTCCTGGCAGGCGACTATACATATCCCGATGACTACCCCGAGGAAGGCAGCTCTGTATGTGTATCAGGAGTCTTTGATACATATGTGGACGGACCATACACATATTGTACACTTAGAAATGCCAAATTTGAGTAGGAATACATATTTAACACAGCTATTATAAAGATACAAAAAGGACTTCTGCTCGAAGTCCTTTTTACATTGTTCTCACCATCATACATAAGAACATTATAATTCTTACTATCATTAACTAATATATTCTCTTTTTATTTCAAGTACTTTGTAACCTGTTTTATTTATGATATCCTTCAATCTTTCATCAGATACCACATCATTGGTAAGGAACTCCGACAGACCGGTTGCATGGGATGTTTTTAGTTTCTTCACATTTAGATTTGACCTGATAGCATCGTTTATATGACTTTCACACATTCCACACATCATGCCATCAATCTGAAGGGTTATTTTCTTTATGACATTTTGATCTTCTACTACAATGCTATTATCACCCGATGTATCAGACGATTTCCCGGATTGAGGTTTGTGACAGCTCCCTGCCATACCACAGCCCGAACAGCTGCCGCCACATGAACAAGAGGATTTCCCCGATTTTTTATCTTTTATCATTTTGTAGACAATCAGTCCTACAATTATTATCAGTACTGCTAATACTGCAAAAGTGCCGGGATTCATATCCATTAGTCCTCCTCTCTGTGCTTTATTTTCCTTTATACTAACATTTATTATATAATATTTCAATATAAATCGATGTCATCCTGAGTTTCAGCAAAGAAATTATAATGATTCTTTGTTGGAGACTTGACTGCCAAAACAGTCATGTCAAAGCTCAGGATGACACCTTATTTAAATCATATAACCATCACTCTGATTTAAGAATGACATTTGTTATTATATTATGCGGCCTTCTTGCTTTCACCCTTATATTTTGCAGTTCTGATGTTAGCCTCTTTGTAAGGTCTGAACAGCATGTAGCACATAAATGCGATAGCTGCTACAGAAACTATTACGCCGATAACATTTGCCTCACCGGTGAACAGTCCGCCGATATGCATGATGCAAAGTGCTACAAGATATGCAAATCCACACTGGTAACCAATTGCAAACCATGTCCACTTACGGCTGTTCATCTCACGCTTGATAGCACCGATTGCTGCGAAGCAGGGAGCACAAAGGAGGTTGAATACCAGGAATGACATACCTGTAATACCTGTAAATGCTGCACCGATTGCTTCGTATGTATTGCCTGCACCACCATAAAGAACACCCATTGTACCAACAATGTTTTCCTTTGCAACAAGTCCTGTGACAGATGCAACGACTGCCTGCCAGTTGCCCCATCCGAGAGGTGAGAAGATCCAAGCGACAGCATTACCAATCTTAGCTAATATGCTGACATCGATCTCATCCTCTGCAAGCATCCTGAAGCCATCCTCTGCCCAACCAAATCCTTGTAAGAACCAGATAACAATCTGTGAAATAAGGATAACGGTTCCGGCTTTCTTGATAAAGCTCCATCCACGCTCCCACATGCTTCTGAGTACGTTTCCAAGTGTAGGCATGTGATATGCGGGAAGCTCCATAACGAAAGGAGCAGGCTCGCCGGAGAACATCTTTGTCTTCTTTAACATGATACCGGAGATGATGATCGCTGCAAGTCCGATAAAGTAAGCACCTGTTGATATCAATGCAGATCCATCAAATATAGCACCTGCTACCATAGCGATGAAAGGTAATTTAGCACCACAAGGAATAAATGTGGTAGTCATGATCGTCATCCTACGGTCACGTTCATTTTCAATAGTACGTGATGCCATGATACCGGGGATACCGCAGCCTGTACCGATAAGGATCGGGATAAATGATTTTCCTGAAAGACCAAACTTTCTGAATACTCTGTCAAGTACGAATGCGATACGTGCCATGTATCCGCAAGCCTCAACAAATGCAAGCAGGAAGAATAGAACCAACATCTGAGGTACGAAACCGAGTACTGCACCTACACCGGCAATGATACCATCAAGGATAAGACTCTTAAGCCAATCTGCACATCCGATCTTATCAAGTAGTCCTTCTACAAGTACAGGAACACCGGGTACCCATACGCCATAATTTGCAGGGTCAACACCACCCTCGTACTTTCCAAACATCTCGATAGCGCCGTCCACATCCTCCAGGGTTGCCGTTTCTTCGGTAACCTCCAGGGTCTCCTCATCTTCAAGTTCATAGGTAAGTTCCATGGACTTATCCGAATAGTTTGCCATGATGGCATTTAATTCATCAACAGCTACTGCAGCATCAAACTCTTCTGCTTCAGTATCCATAGCTTCTTCAGCTGCTGCTATGTCTATACCGTCTTCATCTGCCTTTGCAAGGAAACCTGCAAGGATGGCATCTGTATCACCATACTCTTCTTCAGCTTCCTCTGTAGCACTGCCGCCGATACCGAACAAGTGCCAGCCATCACCGAATAATCCGTCGTTTGCCCAATCTGTAGCACTGGCACCTACCGTAACCATAGCCAGGTAGTAGATAGCAAACATAACTGCTGCAAATATAGGAAGTCCTAACCATCTGTTGGTTACTATCTTATCGATCTTATCCGATGTGGATAAGCCGCCTTTATTCTTTTTCTTATATGAAGCCTTTAAGATTTCTCCGATGTATACATATCTCTCATTTGTGATGATTGATTCTGCATCATCGTCAAGTTCCTTTTCAGCTGCAGCGATATCATTCTCGATATGCTTTAATGTAGCCTCAGGGATATTCATCTGCTCTAAGATCTTTTCATCTCTCTCGAAGATCTTTATAGCGTACCATCTCTGCTGATCCTCAGGCATACCGTGTATAGCTGCTTCCTCGATATGAGCGATTGCATGTTCTACAGGTCCTGAGAATGTATGCTGAGGAATGGTTCTGCCATTCTTTGCAGCATCTATAGCCTCTTCTGCTGCCTCCATGATACCGTCGCCCTTAAGCGCCGATATCTCAACTATCTTACAGCCCAGCTGCTTTGAAAGCTGCTTTGTATCTATCTTGTCACCGTTTTTCTTAACTACATCCATCATGTTGATGGCTAAAACTACCGGAATACCGAGTTCTACAAGCTGAGTGGTAAGATACAGGTTACGCTCAAGGTTTGTACCGTCGATGATATTAAGTATTGCATCGGGACGCTCGTTGATCAGATAGTTTCTGGCTACTACTTCTTCCAAGGTATAAGGTGATAATGAGTAAATACCGGGAAGGTCGGTAATGGTCACACCATCATGTTTCTTTAATTTACCTTCTTTTTTCTCTACAGTAACTCCGGGCCAGTTTCCTACAAACTGATTGGAACCGGTCAGTGCATTGAACAGGGTGGTTTTACCACTGTTCGGGTTGCCCGCAAGGGCTATTCTGATGTCCATGTGTTGTACCTTTCTGCAGACTAGATGTATATTTTTTATAAAACCGGATTCGTAACGCATGATAACGCGCCTGCTATGTTATCGATGAAACCGTTATTAATTAAATAATTCAGATTTAGTTATATTGCGCTAACTGTACGTGTTTAAAAATGTTACCCCAAGGTAACCATGGCTGTAAATAAAAGATCCTTCGCTCAGCTCAGGATAACTTTATCACATACACTCTATAAGTTCTGCGTCTGCTTTTCTTAATGAAAGCTCATAGCCTCTGACTGTTATCTCTATAGGATCTCCTAAAGGTGCTACCTTACGGACATAAATCTCGATACCCTTTGTGATACCCATGTCCATGATCCTTTTCTTAATAGCTCCCTCGCCATGGAGTTTTTTTACCTTGGCGGTGCCGCCAATCTCCACATCTCTAAGTGTTTTCATTTAGTTGTTGCTCCTTTCTGCCTTTATAACCGTTTCAAAGATTCTTCTAAAAAGATTCTTAAATCATGATCTTCGCAGCCATTTCTTTGCTGATGGCTACTCGAGACTCTTTGACATTTACTATCAAGTTGCCGCCAATGGATGAAACTACTGTCGCATTTCCGCCAACTACAAAACCTAAGTTTTCAAGATGCTGCTTTACTTCAGGGCTTCCGCCTACTTTTTTTATTACTGATTCCTCACCGGGATTCGCCAAACTTAAAGGCATCATCACTACCTCCTTTACTCCTCTATAATTGCTCAAATCGCCCTATTTAGAGTTAGTTTCCGCTTACTTCGTCTGTATTATAGTTAGTCTCCGATAACTTGTCAAGCATTTTTTATAAAATTTTAAGATTTTCTATGTTTTTTGAAATTTCCTATATATAATGTTGACCTTTTTGTCTATATTTACTATAATAATAAGCGAGATAAAGTTATACTTTACTCTAAACTGATATTATTGATTACGGAGGGTATTATGATATTATTAGAGTCCGGTGAGATGTACCTTGAGACTATACTTGTACTTCAGCAAAGGAATACCAATGTCAGATCTATAGATATAAGCGAAGAGATGAACTTTTCAAAGCCCAGTGTCAGCCGTGCTATAAAACTTTTAAAGACCAATGGTTACATTAATGTTGATCCTAGCGGTTACATCACCTTCACCGATAAGGGCGAGGAAGTGGCTAAGGATATCTATGAAAGGCATCAGGTACTTACCGAAGGTCTGCTCTACCTCGGTGTACCGGAAGATATAGCTGCAAAGGATGCCTGCAAGATTGAGCATGATCTGAGCAAAGAGACATTTGAGGCTATAAAGAAGCATATGGCTAAGTTTAAGAAAACAAATGATAAAACTGCGTCTAAGTCTGTAGCTAAAGCAGGCACAAAGAAAACTTCCAAGGCCGGAGCAAAGAGCAAGAAATAAAACCTAAACTTATAATTTTGAATATTATAATCATTATAGTAACAAAAAAACAGTCATCCTAAACGAAGTGTATGATCAATAATCCTCAGTCTTCTTCGTTAGGATGACTTTTTCGTAATATCCAAAATATTTTTCCTATGAAAGTACTATAACCGAGCTTTAATCGTAACTATATATTTACTCGACTGTAACAGATTTTGCAAGGTTCTTTGGCTTGTCGATATCACAGCCGTTTTTCTTTGCTACATAGTAAGCAAATAGCTGCAGAGGAATGATCTCAATAACAGGTACAAGCAATGCATCTGTCTGGGGTACAAGAAGGACATCGTCTGCCTCCTGGAATATGCTCCTGTTTCCTTCATGTGCTACTGCCAATACTTCTGCACCACGCGCTTTAACCTGCTGGATATTTGAAACTGTTTTCTCAAAGAGCTTTTCATAACAGCAAAGTGCCACTACCAGTCTGCCGGGCTCTATAAGTGCTATTGTACCGTGCTTTAGCTCACCTGCCGCATAAGCCTCGGAGTGAAGGTACGAAATTTCCTTTAATTTAAGTGAACCTTCAAGTGCTACGGCATAGTCCATGTTACGTCCGATAAAGAACAGTGACTGGTTATCATAATATTTATCTGCCATCTTCTTAACTTTAGTGTTTAAGTCAAGCGCACGCTGTGCACGCTCAGGCAGATGCATGATGTCGAGGATCAATGAAGTGTACGCACCGTGTGATATAGTCTTTAACTCACCTGCTGCCCATACTGCAAACATTGCAAGCACTGCTACCTGTGTGGTATATCCCTTTGTAGTCGCAACCGCTATCTCAGGTCCTGCCCATGTGTATATACAGTGATCGGCAAGTTTTGCTATACTGGAGCCTACTACATTTACTATAGCGAGAACAGTGGCTCCTTTATATTTGCATTCCTTCATGGCAGCTATGGTATCCGCTGTTTCTCCGGACTGACTGATAACTATTACCAGAGTTTTGTCATCCATCACAGGATCCCTGTATCTGAGCTCACTTGCTACCTCAGCCTCTACCTGGATCTTACACAGTGACTCAATGATACTGCGTCCTACACATCCTGCATGATATGCCGAGCCACATGCTGTAATATGCACGCGGTTGAATTTCTTCATATCCAGACCTTTTATTTCATCAAATACTATACTTAGATCAGTATCTCCGCAATTCAGCGTCTCACACTTAATTCTTGGTTCAATTGTGGCTTTTAAGGCCTGCGGCTGTTCCATTATTTCCTTCATCATGAAATGTTCGTAGCCGCTCTTTTCCGCCGAAGCTATATCCCAGTTGATATGTCTTATCTCTTTATCTATTTCTTTGCCGGTGTGATCAAATACCTTGACCTCATCAGGAGTTATCTCTGCAACTTCGCCGTCATCAAGATCGATCACATTTTTTGTATTGCTGACAAGTGCTGTTATGTCAGATGCAAAATAGTTTTCACCTATACCTACACCTATGATCAGAGGACTTGCCTGCTTTGCTGCAAATATCGTACCGGGATACTCGTCTGAAATTACTCCGATAGCGTATGAACCGGTAAGCCTTGCGATAGTCTTCATCAGAGCTTTTTTGAAGTTACCCTTATAATTATATGCCAAGAGCTGTACTATAACTTCGGTGTCAGTCTCGCTCTTGAACTCAATGCCGTATTTCTGGAGCTCTGCTCTGATCTCTGCGAAATTCTCAATAATACCGTTATGTACTACGGCGAATTTTCCGTCAGCTGACAGATGCGGATGTGCGTTTGTGTCACTGGGTATACCATGTGTAGCCCAACGTGTATGTCCTATACCGCAAACTCCCTTAAAGTCCGGTTCAGCCTCGAACTTTTCAACGAGATGGCTGACTTTACCGGTAGCCTTAAGCATCTTTATGGATGAAGCAGGAGCGCTGCCGTTTTCGGTCTCCGCACTCTTCTCACTCTGTATAGCGATACCTGCAGAGTCATATCCTCTGTATTCAAGTCTCCTCAAACCTTCAAGCAATATAGGTCCGGCCTGGTTAATGCCTGTGTAACCTGTAATTCCGCACATGGTATAATATCCTCCCTAAATCGATTCCCGGCCAATCACCGGGACGGTTCTCTGATTGAAAAAGAGCAAAAATATCCCTACTTATGTAGAAACATCTTTGCCTCCATCTGTGAAAATATTACTACTCTTATTTAGAACTGTCAAACAAATAATAATACGTTATATAACATCCTATGTGATTGTTTAAAAAGAGGCAATGGGGATGTGGCCCCCATTGCCTCTTTTCAAATCAACTATTTAATTTGATGCTCCAGCTGAAGGATTCATCATTTCATTTATAGTATCTGCATTATATGGTACCGCTGACCCTTTATATACAACAGCCCAGCCATCACTTGTTATATATAATTTCACTTCATCAGTTAGGTCGATTATTACTCCCACTGAATTCTCATCAGCATCTTTAAATTCTCTACTTGTTATTCCGGTACCTTGTGAAGAAGATTGTGAATTAACCATTGAAGCCGCTTCAGTAGCGATAGAGGTTATCCATTCCGTATATGTTAAAGTGCTGTTTCCAGTTTCAATACGTGCTACTTCAAGAGCTGACTTTCCGTCTGCTCCAGCACTTCCGTTAGTTCCGTCGGTACCCTTTAGAGACTCAAGCCACTGTGCTTCTGTACCAACATAACCATTTGCTACTGCTATTTCATATGCTGACTTTCCGGGTGCGCCATCACTTCCGTTGGTTCCATTAGTACCATTTGTTCCGTTAGTTCCATTGGTTCCGTTTGTACCAGCAGCTCCCTTCAGGGATTCAAGCCACTGTGCTTCTGTTCCGACAAAACCATTTGCTACTGCTATCTCATATGCTGATTTTCCATTTGCTCCAGCTGCACCAGTATCTCCTTTATCACCCTTTGCTCCTGTCGCACCAGTATCTCCTTTATCGCCCTTAGCACCGGTGTCACCCTTGTCACCTTTATCGCCTTTGTCACCCTTGGATCCAGTTCCTGCGATGGTTGTTGTGTCACCTTTATCACCTTTCTCCCCTTTAAGTGACTTTATCCATTCAGATTCAGATTTTGCTGTAGTCAGCCCTGTTTCAACTGCTATCTCATATGCTGATTTTCCTTGTGCTCCATCTAAAATCTCAATTTTTTCTTCTGATGTTCCATCATTATAATAGACAGTATAAATATTCTTTCCGTTTTCTTTTTTGCTAAGTTTTATGTCATAAATCAACTTATCCATCAAAGATGCTTTTGCTACATTGGATTCAAAACTTCTGCTATTACCTTTATAAGCGATAACTATAAACGAGAATTCAGATTCTTCACCAAGATTATCATAGTTATAAGTGTTCTCATTTACAGAAGCAATTTTTGTCTTTGTAGTCTTTTTACCGTCATTTTCAACAAGATAAATATCATATCCATCAGCTTTTCTATAACCTGTATCTGCCTCAGACCATGTAAGTTTTACGAATCGTTTTCCTGATTCCTCATCACTGCACATTTCAGCATTAAGATCCGAAACAGGTGCGGGAAGTGCATTTACATCCTTTACTATAAATCCATAGATAGGTACCGCATCATTCGCTGAACCATTCAGATATCTCTCCCACTTTGCAAGCTGCCAACTCATCTTATAACTATCAACTTGTTTTGATGTATAGCCAGCTTCCATCATATCCGTTTTGCTTAAGTTAGGTATTTCGGCTTCTATCGCCAGACCACTGGTAGTCGACTTAACCGTTGTAAATGACCAGTTAGCCTCAAGTCCGGCATTAATTCCTGACCAAGCTTCGAATGTTCCTGAAGTACCCCATCCACCCTGTAAAGTTACACTTACATAGAATCCATGTGAATGAGTATACTCTTCTTCTTTGCTGCTTTCAAACTCCCAAGAAAGTGTAGAAGAGCCCTTGTTTGTACTCAGTTTTGCAAATTTTTTAGTATCCCCCAGACTTTTTTTACCGGATATTTTTTCTTTTTCATAGGTAAACGGATCATTCTCTACGCTGGGAATATCTTTTCCTCTTACAAGTTTTACAAGTGGATGTGCATCAGTCCCACTTATAGCTTTATTATATTTTTCAACCAACTCATTATATTCATCAACACTTAATGAATAATATGAGGGTGCTAACGGAACAGTTACAGCATACTCTCCGTTGATCCACTTTTTGGATGATTCATCATATATGTCATAAACATATATCATTACAGGCACACGATTTACTATTACACTGGTACTACCACTGGCAGTAACAGTTAAACTTTCCGAAATAGAATATGAGTTAGTAAATGTTTTTGAGAATGAATTAGTAACTCCAGCCTCAACAGCTACCTTAGCTTTTGCTAAAACTGTTCCGCCACTATATTCACCAGCAAAGCCAACATTGAAAGAAACATCCCAGCCTTCTGACTTGCTTCTTCCGATACCACTTGAAATCGTATAAGATATTGATCCTTCATCCTGACATTCTGTAAACTGAGGAGGAGCCTCAAGTACTGCTATAACCTCAGGATCAGAATATGCATAATAAGCCTTGTTATATTTTGCCAAAAGACCGTCAGAATTTAAATCTACTGCTACAGGAACTGCATTTGCCCCTTTAGTTCCTGAATCCTTCCATAGAAGCTGACAAGCAGAAGTATTGTCACTCCATACACCGTGATGATAATCTTTCCTAATATTATTACCGCCATACTCTGAACAGGTACCAAAGCTCTTTATTGATCCATCAGTATTTTTCTTGTCATCATATTCACAGCCACCCTCTATTCCCAAAAAGGAATAATACTCATCACTGCCAGACTGCTTAAACCAAACCGTATAAACAAACTGCTCTCTTCCTGCTTCGTTGTGGTCAAAGTTGCCTACAGCCACATTATTAATCCAATATACGCTGGTTTTATTGCTGCTGCCCTGATCAAGGACTGTATCAAAGTGCTGTGTTAAAAGTTTCGGTGTGTACAGTTTCTGTGCGCTTCCTGATTCAAAAGAATAAAGTGAACCATCAATAAATACATCTTCAGGCTGGTTTTTCCCGTTTGTTTTTCCACTCGCCATAGTAATGTGAGGAAATACATAATCAGAATCTTTACTCTTGTCTATACTTGCTTTAGTAAAACCTTCCATGGATAGTTTTTCGAGTTCAGTTCTCTCATATACAGTATTATTATTTGCATCCATAGTGGCACTAATAACAGATACAACATAATTGGTTTTATCCAGATCACCTACCGCATTAATCCACTCACAATTATATTGATTTACAAGTTCACCATTTTTTGCCTCCTGAGAAATCTTAAATCTTGCTTCTGCAATATCGTCATACGAAGTATAACCTGCTGCTATCAGTTCGTCCACCCCGTCACCATCAATATCTGCAGATGTAATTGATGCACCCTGCATTACTTTAACATTATATGTTTCGGTTTTATTTTTTTTATCAATCTTGATAGCCTTTCCATTTTTGTCATACATCGAGAAAGATGATTTTTCATACCAAATATTTTTATCTTTATCATAGTCTGTAACACATACTTTGGAAACTACGCTTTCAATGTTTCCGTTATACTTTTTATATCCTGATTTAGCGCTATCGGATGTATTGCCGTTACCGACAGCAAATGCAAACTCGTCTAGTCCGTCACCATCAAAATCACCTGTTGTAAGTGTCAGCTGAAGCTTGTATTTTATCTCTCCGGTTGGACCATAAAACTTATTCTGTGCAACCTTATCAACATCAAAGACTACTTTTGAGGTAAGCTTATTCCCGTCAAAACTGATCTCATATATCTTTTGATTGTTGCCATCGCCACTACCAAAAACAAGCAGAGTATCATGGTTATCACCATCATAATCTCCCGCTGTTATGGACATGTAATTGGGCATAATATACATGGAATCATTATTTCGTTTTTCTTTGCACCATTCCATCGAATTAAGCTTGATAGAGCTTTCTTTACCGGTTTTAGGATTGATCACGAAACAATACAAATATCCATCCTTATAGCCTATATATCCTGCATAATCCTTCCTGCCATCATTAAGCGGATTAAATCCGACTCCCTGGACAAAGCTGTATCCGCCGTCCTGTAAGGAAACCTGGTTATAGCCTGAATTCTTACGGTTGATGCTGTTTGCAAAATAGTACCCATCCGATACCGATTGAGCAGTCATATCACAGTTATTAAACCAAACCCCTCTTACTTCACGATTTTTGCCATTTTTATCTATTCTCGTATTATAAATGAATAACTCATTCTGCTCAGAAAGCAGAAAAGGAGCATTAGAATTACCATAAACCTCTATCTGGCTATATTCGGCATATCCTGACGGCTCATACTTATCTGCATTTAAAATATCATCTGCAGTACTCTGTTCTACTGTATTTTCATTTTCCTCCGAATTTGTTTCTTCGGCTGCTTTTACTCTAGCTACCATACCACTCGGCAGTGCCAGTGCCAATGCCAGGATAACTGCCATTGCACTCTGTCCAAACATCTTGAACATTTTTCTTTTCTTTTGTCCGTTACCCATAAAAAAATCCCTCCTGTATATTAATAAGTTTTACCTTATTTACCTTACAGGAAGGATTTTATCACTGTTATTTTCTTTGTAGTTAAAAACTGACGAAAATGTCAGTTTTAAATTTTTATGTCTATTTATCAAGTAATAGAATGCAAACCGTGATACCTTTATCGGTGTTTTTCTCGATATGTATAGTGCCGTTGTGAGCGAGTACAATGTCCTTGCACAATGCGAGTCCGATGCCATGTCCGCCGTCTTTTGTGAAGCCTTTGTCAAAGGCGTGCTTCATAGTCTCGTCATCCATGCCGTCTCCGTTGTCGCTTACATGGATCAGTACATCATCTTCTTCCTGACGGGCTCTGAGCACTATTTCTCCGTTCTCGGAATGTCTTGAGGCATTTAACACGAGGTTATACAGTACCTGGAGCATTTCATCCTTGTAGCAGTTTACCGATATTCCTTCAGGAGACTCAGTCCTGATGATCACATGCCGTTTTTCACATATCGGAGTACAGAATTTATTCACATCATCAAATAGTTCGGAAACACTTACTTTTTTCTTCTCCCCGTACCCGATATAATCAACTATGCCTTCTTCGGATTTTTCTACTATCCTACCGAGGCGCATCGCTTCATCCTTTATAAATCCAAGATTTTTTAATGCGTCTTCATCCGTTGAACCGGCCATCTGTGCTTTCATTTTTATCATGTCAGCGTATCCGGCTATAACTGTCAGTGGTGTACGCATTTCATGATTCATAATGGCCAGGAAATTATTCTGAAGTTTACGAGTCCTGTCAAGGTCCTCATTCATTTGTTTTAACAATTCCTCATTACGCTCTGCTGCCTCAAGATTTTCCTTTGTCTGCCTGTATTCATATGCAAGACCCATGGTAAGAATTATATCTGAAAGGACTAACGAAATCTTCAGGAAATCCAGATACATTTCAAGATGAAGTGCACCTCTTACAGCGGCAACCAATATCAGAGAAATCGATACGAGATAATATTTCTGGGAAATATTTACCTTTTTAAAATTCTTGATTGTACGCATGATTATTATAGCAACCATTAACAGCGCATAACCAATGACAAAATCGGCTACCAAAACGGAATACTTTGTATATATTGTTGAAGGTAATATCGCATAATATGCTACTGAAAGTCCGATCAATATATATCCGATAATTCTGATCGGTTTTTGAAGTTTTCCAAAGCATTCCTCAAAGAATAATATCAGGAATAATGCTGTCAAAACTAATGAACATGTTTCCAGTTTATGGCCGAAGAACCAATTCAAATTAGGGAACAACAGCATTATCATCTTCGGACCTGAAAACATGTAATTGATCATGAGTGCCAGACATGCCAGTGAGAATAAAAGGAAACGCTTTTGCTTTTTCAGTCCGACAAATAATCCCAGATTTACAAGGCACATTACCAGAAGAATTGTGACAGTATTTGCATACATAAAGTATTCGCTTTTCTGGTATCTGCCAATGATGTCCTGCTCACCTAAATATACATAAAAACTGTTCCACTTTGCATGTACAAAGTTGCACCTTTGAACTACAATCCTGTTCTTTGCCCGAGCCGTAAAATATGCGGTAAAACCACGAGTCAAAGGTTCAGAATTTTCTGCGGATGTACCGACTTTTCCGCTTGAAGCTATTAGTTCTCCGTTCACATAGAGATTGAAAGCATAAGTAAGATTTTCACCATATATACCGTAAACCTTGCCTTCTTCAAGTTCTATATCGATATATGAGGTTCTGACTCTGGAGAATTCATCTTCTTCCCAATACGAATGTAATTTATCAGTGACTACTTCAAGATTGTCTGAGGATGAGTTTTCTATCTCAACTATCTCATCCGGTGAATATAAAGCATTTTCAAAGGTGATAAAATTTTCTTCACCGTATCTGGTATAACCATCAGTTTGGAGAAGCATATTTAATGCCAAAAACAGGGCTGTTATGCCTAATATGAATAAAATGCCCGGTAAGATTCTTTTCATGTGCTCCTCCTTTCTCTTTTTTTATCATCAACTAAATTAATTAGAACCCTTTTCAATAACTACTAACTCGTAACCGCTATGGTCGGATTCGATGTAAAATCTATCCTGATACGGTGCTATTTTTTTCTTCAGCCGGTATATTGTTGACCATAGGAAAGACGAATCGCTGTCCGGTTCAAGTTCCCAAACCTCTTTTAACAGTTCTTCCTTTGTCACCTGTTTACCTTTTCTTTTTGCCAGGCAATAAAGGATGCCAAATTCCTTTGTTGAAAGACTGAGTTTCTCTCCACTTACAGTTAGCGTTGAAGCCACAGGATCAAAACTAAGAGCTCCTGATTTCAATGATATAACATTTCTAGAGATATCATTTATCATTTGGTCTTTTTTGACTGTGTTTTCAGAAAGTCTCATAAGGGCCTCAATTCGTACCTCAAGCATTTCAAGGTCATAGGGCTTTGTAAGATAATCATTTCCGCCTCGCTTATAGCCTTCCATCATGTCTTTTTTCCCGGTTTTTGCTGTCAGGAATAAGACAGGGATTGGATTCTTTTTCTGGATTCTCTCGCAATACTCCACTCCATCTCCATCCGGGAGCATGATATCAAGAACTATAACATCGGGAAGTGATTTTTTAAGACATTCATCAGCTTCCTTTAAGGAATAGGCTTTATCTATGTCATACCCTTTGGACTTTAAAAACCATTCGTTGATATCCATTATATGTTCATTATCTTCTACCAGAAGTATTTTCTTCATATGCCGGCTCCGTCTGCAACTTTTATTATTTTATATATGATACAAACTATATTTATAAACTATTATCCTTGTATGATACGATTATAAAACAAAAAATATCTTTTAGTGAAAAACTGACAAAAAAATCAGTTTTCTCTATTTTTTTAGAATCGCAACTATCCACTCAGGATCAGGCGCCGCAAGTTCCTTATTTACAGCCATCTCTTCCATGATACCCTGGACAGTTGCCCAGAAACATGTAGACAGTAGTTTAGCATCACCTTCACGGAAAACACCCATTTTCTGACCAGCTTCTATCATTTTTGCTGAGGAATCTATAGCACTTACAGAAAGAGCAAGTTTTCTGGCTTCCTCAGGCATACCTGAACGCCTGGCCTGACCCATCAGGACAAACATATTGAACACCCAGGGCTGAGCCTTTGAGTACGCAAAGAGGCCTTCAAGGAACTTAGTGAAGTATATGTCGGGAGTTATTTCTATCTGCTGCTTTGTTTCTCCACTCATAACTGATTTATCATTTTCTATGGTATTCTTTTCAGTAGCTTGTTCTGACAGATCCGAGTTAGCCTTAGGAGCACCCTGCCCACCAAATGACGCGGTCGCCTGAGCACCCATCCTCACAAGTTCGGTATACAGTTCTTCCTTTGACTCGAAATAATGAAAAAGTAGTCCGGTACTCATGGGCACCGCTTCCGCTATGTCGGTTATCTTGGTATCATAATATCCATGTTCGACAAAAAGTTTCAGTGCTGTCATCAGTATGGCCTGTTTACGTTCTTCTTTTTGCTCTTTTCTGGTCATATTTTTCCTTCCTTTTTCATTGTCATACTTTGTAATGCAACATCAAAATATCTTAAGATTCTTTGCTTCGTTCAGAATGACAAATTCAAATTAAATATTGATATCTCTATGCTGCTTCTTTAATATCCTCTGTACTGCAAATTTACCACTGGCTACAGCTACAGGAAGTCCTCCGGGAGAGTTTGTCCACTGACCTGCTACATAGATGTTCTTGATACCTTTGAGCTGTCCCTTCATCTTGATCTGTTTTCCGTAGGGTGTGGTAACAAAGCTCATATAGCTGCCGTGATATGCATTGCAATATCTCTCATATGTAAGAGGTGTCCATGCGTCAAGGTATTCCATTGTATCCTTTACCTCAGGAAATGCCTTTTCGATACGTTTAGCTACTTCGTTTGCCAGTTTTTCCTTTACTCTTTCGTATTCTTCTTTACTTAATGATTTCCAGAAATAATAGTCCTCATCAGTCTGTGTGATACATGTCTGAATAACCTGCTTGTCATCCTTTACGCAAACGGGATCATATCCGTATGCCTTGACATACATTCTGTCAAATGAACGATTACCGACCTTTATGGGCTCGATATCGATAAATAATGTTTCGCTCATGTCACCGTTACGGTTAAAATTCTTATCTACCGCGAATGCCACCTGGAATCCACTGGTTGCTGGATATGCTTTTTCGTTCTCATATGCTGCCTTAAGTTCCTTAGGCATATACTCTTTTGAAAGTAATTTACCAAAGAGGAGTCCTGTATCAACGGTGGGGATAACATAATCTGCCTTTACAAAGCTGCCATCCTCAAGCTCGATACCGGTTGCCATTTTCTTTTCGATGTTGATCCTGCTAACACCACAACCATAATGGATCACTCCGCCGAGTTCCTTGAATTTCTTCTCCATACGAAGAGACATCTGAAGTGATGCACCCATGGGTATGTTGCCGTTTCCGTCTGCCATGGTAGCATATGATACCAGGAATGAATATGCGCAATAGCTCTTAGGTAAGTAGTCGCACATGAGTTTCTGAAGAAGCGGGGATTTGAATCTCTTGGAATAATCTTCAAGGGAAATCTTTCCGAATTCCTTCATAACCTTGGGAAACTCCTTCATGTTCATGCCCATCCTGATATAGTCCCTGATACCCCACATTTCCATGGGCTTAGCTGCAGGAAAAACGCACTGCTTTGAGTACTCCACATACTGGATGAATTTCTTTATCTCCTCAGTATCTTCAGGCGAAAGCTCTATCAGTTCTTCTTCGGTTTTCTTTAAGTCGTTCCAAAGAGTTGCTCTCTTCCCATTATATGTCGAAGTATAAAATGCGTCAAGTGGTGCGTACTCTGTTTCATCAGTTAAAGCTCCCACTGTTTTCCATACATCATAAAGTTCGGTTCCCTTTCTGGTGCCTGTGAGCCAGTGGATGCAGTTATCAATATGATAGCCCTTTCTGTTCCAACCGATGCACTCTCCACCGGGTATCTTGTTTTTCTCATATATCTCCACCTCAAAGCCAGCCTTTAAAGCATATACTCCTGCGCTGAGTCCTGCTACGCCTCCGCCGATAACTACTACCTTCTCTTTTGTCTCGTTTAATGTCTTCATGATCTTTATTCTCCTTTAGTATTATATTTTTGAATTCGTATTCATTGAATGTGTATTCAATTTATCATGATATTTTTCATTTGTCAAGCATTTTTTGAATTCAAATTCAACGAAATTTTAAAAATCATGAAGATTTATGTATATTTATGTCAAAATATAACATTTATGAAGATTTATGAAGAAATATGCTATTTATGTCGATTTATGTATATTTTCCCATAGTAAAAAATTTCCGAATATAATCCGTAAAATAATAAAAGGAACTGCCTCTTGGGACAGTTCCAATATACTAAAATATTTTTACTTACATTACCGAACTCAGAATTACTTTGATAATAATTTCTTGATTCTCTCTGCGGCCTCTTTAGTATCCTCGGGACTGCCGAATGATGAGAATCGGAAGTATCCTTCTCCACATTTTCCGAAGCCCTCACCCGGGGTTCCGATTACCTGAATGTTTTCCAAGAGATAATCAAAGAATTCCCAGCTGCCCATTCCATCAGGACATTTCATCCAGACATAGGGTGCGTTCTTTCCGCCGCAGTACCAAATGCCTACTGCGTCCAATGCTTCCATGATAACTTTAGCGTTGTTCTTATATATGTTTATGTTCTCGTGAATCTGCTTCTGTCCTTCATCGGTGAAGACTGCTGCTCCGCCGACTTGGATAATGTAACTTACACCGTTAGTCTTTGTTGTACGGTTACGAACCCACATAGCATTGAAGTTCATACCGTCACGCTCTAATGTCTTAGGGATAACAGTATATCCGAGTCTTGTACCTGTAAAGCCCGCAGTCTTTGAAAGTGAACATATCTCTATAGCACATGTTCTGGCACCCTCTATTTCAAAGATGCTCTTGGGTAATGAATCGTCCTCAATAAATGCCTCATAAGCTGCATCAAAAAGGATAACCGAACCGTTTGCATTTGCATAGTCAACCCAGTCTTTAAGTCCCTGCTTAGTGTATACTGCACCGGTGGGGTTATTGGGTGAACAAATGTAGATGATATCGGCCTTTATGCCTTCTTTCTCAGCTGACTTAGGTGTAGGCAGGAAGCCTTCATCACTGCTGGTGGGAAGGTGATAAATCTTCTTTCCGGCCATCACATTTGCATCCACATATGCAGGATATGCAGGCTCCATAATTAGTACTGATGTGCCTCTGTCAAACATATCGATGATATCACCTAATTCATCGCTGGCACCGCTTGATACGAATGCCTCCTCGGATGTGATATCGATACCTCTCTTATTATAATACTCAGCGATTTTTTCTCTTAAGAACGGAGCACCGCACTCAGGCATATATCCGTGGAAGCTGTCCTTGTTTGCCTGATCATCCACTCCCTTGTGAAGGGCCTTTATTACAGCATCACAAAGAGGAAGTGATACATCTCCGATACCAAGCCTGTACATCTTCTTATCCGGATGCTCAGCCTGGTATTTCTTTACTTTCTGGGCGATATTGTAAAATAAGTAAGAGTCCTTTAATTCTCCATAATGTTTATTCGGTAATGACATAATATATTTCCTTCTTTCTATAATATTTGATAAATGTGAGATCAGACTGCCGATATGGGATAAAACCATAAAGCGAACAGATAGATATGCTTTGGTCACAGAGGCTTCGCAACGAGGCAAAAATCATTTATCCAAAATGATTTTTGAGCGTAGCACAAGTACGTCCGGCATCAGACGGACGTACGATTGCAAGCGTCCGAAGTTAAGAAGCATATGGGAGCATATAGCATATCTCTGTGAGCGATAATAGGTTTTAGACCATATTGGCAGTATGGTCTCACATACTATTAAGTTTTATTCAGCATCAATTGTCGAGATGCCCATAGTAATCTCCTCGAGTACGTCTAAGAGCACTCTCACGGTATCAAGTGATGTAAGCATCGTGATACCGTTCATGGATGCGGTCTTTCTGATGGCAACTCCGTCTACGTAGTGGATACCTGACAGCACCGCACGGGTACAGATTACATAGCTTACATAGCCTGCACGGAGTGAATCAAGTATTTCCTCACTGCCTTCTGAAAGCTTTCTACGAAGCTTTGTACGTATACCATGCTCTTTTAAGAATACCTGGGTACCGATGGTTGCTTCGATATTAAAGCCCATATCATAGAAACGCTTAACCAGCGGCAATGCCTCTTCCTTGTCCTCATCTGCCAGTGTAACTACGACTGTTCCGTAGTTCTGGAGCTTCATGCCCGATGCGATCATCGCCTTGTACATCGCACGATGGAGCTTCTTATCATAGCCGATGGCCTCACCGGTGGATTTCATTTCAGGTGAAAGATATGCATCCATACCGTTTAACTTTGAGAATGAAAACGCCGGTACCTTTACGTAGTAGCGCTCTTTCTCTTTAGGATAAATCTCTGTAATGCCCTGTTCTTTTAATGTTTTTCCAAGGATTACACGGGTTGCGATATCTGCTAAGGAATAACCTGTAGCCTTTGAAAGGAAAGGCACTGTCCTAGATGAACGGGGATTTACCTCAATGATATATACATTTTCCTCAGGATCAACAATAAACTGGATATTGAAAAGGCCTATGATGCCGATGCCCATACCGAGCTTATATGTATAATCAAGTATGGTATCCTTTACCTTCTGTGAGATACTGAAGGGCGGATAAACACTGATGGAATCACCTGAGTGAACTCCTGTCCTTTCTACCAGCTCCATGATACCGGGTACAAATACATCCTTGCCGTCGCAGACAGCATCAACCTCAACTTCCTTACCTCTGATGTATTTATCTACCAGAACCGGCTTATCCTCATCTATTTCAACCGCAGTCTTTAAATACGAACGAAGAGCTTCTTCCTTTGCAACTATCTGCATAGCTCTGCCGCCAAGTACAAAGCTTGGACGTACAAGTACGGGGAAGCCTATCTCTTTTGCTGCCTCAACACCTGCCTCGATACTGGTTACTGCCATTCCCTTCGGCCTCGGGATATCCAGTTCGAACAGCAGTTTTTCAAACAGATCTCTGTCCTCCGCACGGTCTATCGCATCATCATCGGTACCGATCAGCTTTACATTATATTCTTTAAGTGAGTCAGCCAGATTAATAGCTGTCTGTCCACCAAGTGTAGCAATGACGCCCACGGGCTTTTCGAGGTCTATGATATTCATTACATCCTCAGTACAGAGAGGCTCGAAATACAACTTATCCGAACAGGTATAATCTGTAGATACTGTCTCAGGGTTGTTGTTTATGATAATGGCCTCATAGCCCGATGCCTTTATGGTCTTTACGGCATGTACTGTTGAATAATCAAACTCAACACCCTGTCCGATACGGATAGGGCCCGAACCGAGAACTATGATCTTTTCCTTATCAGAAACGATGGACTCATTTTCATCCTCGTAGGTTGAGTAGAAATAAGGTATGTAGCTCTCAAACTCGGATGCGCAGCTGTCGATCATCTTATATACGGGTACGATACCGAAATCTTTTCTAAGGTCTCTTATTACTTTTTCGGTAGTACCTGTAAGAATAGCGATTCCTTTATCTGAGAAACCAAATTTTTTGGCTTCTTCGAGGATTTTTATACTTTCTTCTATGTCACCTATCTTGTAATTATCTGTTACTGTGTCATTATCAGTATTTTTCTCAGATGCATCTGCATTTTCATACTCATCTGCATTATCATTGCCTAAAATATTCGACTTACTGTCATCCTTGAAATACAATCCGGGATTGTAGCTGTCATACTTGAGTGTTTTTAATTTATTCTCAAGATTGATGATATTCTTCAGTTTATCCAGGAAGAAACAGTCAATCTTAGTAATGTCATGTATTGTTTCGATCTCGCAACCACGTCTGAGTAATTCTCCGATAGCAAAAATACGGTCATCAGTACCGTTCTGAATGTACTTTCCAAGCTCGATAGTAGAAAAGTCATCAAATTTCTTACAGTAAATATGGCATTCTCCTGTTTCAAGTGAACGGATAGCCTTAAGCAAACTTTCCTCGAAGCAGCGGCCGATACTCATGACCTCACCGGTAGCCTTCATCTGGGTACCTAAGGTATTATTTGCATCTGCAAATTTATCGAACGGGAAACGGGGCATCTTGGTTACGATATAATCAAGTGCCGGCTCGAAGCTCGCAGGTGTATTGGCCAGCATTATCTCATCAAGTGTCATGCCGATACCGATCTTGGCTGAAACTCTGGCAATCGGATAACCTGATGCCTTTGATGCAAGGGCTGACGAACGTGAAACTCTGGGGTTAACTTCTATCAGATAATAATCAAAGGAATTGGGATCCAGTGCGAACTGGACATTGCAGCCGCCCTCGATTTCCAGAGCTCTGATTATCTTTAATGCAGAATCACGGAGCATCTGGTATTCCTTATTCGTCAAGGTCTGTGAAGGACATACAACGATGGAATCTCCGGTATGTATGCCGACAGGATCGAGGTTTTCCATATTACAGATGGTAATAGCGGTGTCATTCGAGTCACGCATTACCTCGTACTCTATTTCCTTAAAGCCCTTTATACTCTTTTCGATAAGTACCTGATGAACAGGTGAAAGCTTTAAGGCATTCTTCATTATCTCTTCGAATTCCGTCTCGTTTTCTGCAAATCCGCCACCTGTACCGCCTAAAGTAAACGCAGGACGAAGGACTACCGGGAAGCCTATCGATTTAGCAACCTTTAGTCCTTCTTCTATCGAATGTGCAATGTCTGACGGGAGCACAGGCTCGCCCAGTCTTTCACATAATTCTTTAAATAATTCTCTGTCCTCAGCCATCTCTATACTGCTGCTCTTTGTGCCGAGAAGCTGGGTACCGCATTCAGCAAGTATTCCTTTTTTCTCAAGCTGCATGGCAAGATTCAGACCGGTCTGTCCGCCAAGTCCGGGAAGTATGGCATCAGGTCTTTCATAACGGATTATCTTTGCTATATATTCCAGAGTCAGTGGCTCCATATATACCTTGTCAGCTATGGCTGTATCCGTCATGATGGTAGCGGGATTTGAATTGGCCAGTACTACCTCATAACCCTCTTCTTTCAGAGCCAGGCAGGCCTGAGTTCCGGCATAATCAAATTCGGCAGCCTGACCGATAACTATCGGGCCCGAGCCTATTACAAGAAGTTTTTTAATGTCCGTTCTTTTCGGCATATGAATTACCTCTTTTTTCTTTATATACTTACATCTATCATTAAAAAATTATTTGATTTTCATTGAAACAGCTTCACAAATTCATTGAATAAGTAGCTTCCGTCTCTCGGACCGGGAGCGCTTTCGGGATGGTACTGGACGCTCATTACACGGTCCTTTACGCACCTCACTCCCTCGATGGTATTATCCAGGATATTTATATGTGTAACTTCGAGAGGTGTGTTTTTAATGCTATCCATATCAACTGCATATGAGTGATTCTGGGATGTGATCTCGATCTTTCCGGTCAGCAGATTTTTTACGGGATGATTTCCGCCACGGTGACCGAATTTCAATTTATAGGTTTTTGCACCATAAGCCAATGATATCAGCTGATGTCCGAGGCAGATTCCGAATATCGGATACTGTCCTATGAGTTTCTTTATGGTTGCGATGGTCTCGGGTACGTCCTCGGGGTTTCCGGGTCCGTTTGAAACAAAGATTCCATCGGGATGAAGTTTCTTTATGGCTTCAACGTCAGTATTCCATGGAACGATGGTAACATCAAGGCCCATGGCATTAAGGGAGCTTACGATGTTTTTCTTCATGCCGCAGTCAATGGCCACGATATGCTTTTTCTTTATGATCATCGGCTTTGAACCGGATCCGGTATTAAGTGCAGAACTGAGTACAACCTTTGATTTCCAGGCATTTGCACAGCTCACCTTGCTAACCGCATCGGTAGGAATCGATGAACCTTCAAGTATTTTCAAGCCTTCCTCTTTGGTAGTGCTTTCATCAGTGATCAAAGCCTTGCAGCTACCATAACTTCTAATGAAACGGACCAGTTTTCTGGTATCGATCCCGTAAATACCGGGCACATCGTATTTTACCATCATTTCCGAAAGGGTATTTATACTGCGGAAATTACTGGGATGGTCATTGTATTCATGTACTATCAATGCACCGGCACTGAGGAATTCCGACTCGTAATCATCCTCAGCCATACCATAATTGCCTATCAGCGGATATGACATAACAATGGCCTGATAAGTATAGGAGGGGTCAGAAACTATCTCCTGATATCCTGCCATCGAGGTATTGAACACAAGCTCACAGACACGGCTGGCTTCCGATCCAAAGCCATATCCTATGTATTCCTGTCCGTCTTCTGTTATTAGTTTTCTTTTTGTACTCATCTTATGCACCTGTTTCCTGTTATTCAATCAGAGTGATTTTTCAACAGCCTTTTAATGGCTGCTCGAAACGATCTTTTCCTGAGTCATCGGGTATCGATGTCGGATACGCTCCGGTGAAGCAGGCATCGCAGTACCCTTTTCCACCTGTCAGCTCACCAAGACGTTCTGTAGGAAAATATCCTAAGGAATCCGCTCCTATTATATCACATATTTCCGGAATTGTGTGATGACATGCTACAAGGTTTTTTTCCGAATCAATGTCGGTACCATAGTAGCAGGGATGCAGGAATGGCGGTGAAGAAATCCTCACATGCACTTCCTTTGCTCCGGCATCACGCAGCAGCTTTACTACACGTCCCATCGTAGTACCTCTGACTATCGAGTCATCGACCAGTACTACGCTTTTGTCTCTGACCACTTCATCGAGGACTGCAAGCTTTATCTTTACTCCATCCACCCTGGTCTTTTTTGTGGGTGAAATGAAGGTTCTTCCTATATATTTATTTTTGATGAATCCCATCCTGTACGGAATGCCCGATTTCAATGAGAAGCCAAGCGCCGCATCAAGTCCTGAATCCGGTGCTCCGATTACTATATCTGCATTTGCCGGATGCTCCTCTGCCAGTATCTCTCCGGCACGGACACGGGAAGCATGTACTGAGACACCATCAATTATTGAATCGGGACGGGCAAAGTATATGTATTCGAAAACGCAGATTTTTTTGCCGTCATTATTTAAAGACACCTCATCAGTCAGCCTTTGGCTGACAGCTTCCCCTCGAGGGGAAGCCTCTTTTAGTCCGGTCTGTATCGATTTTACCTGACCGTTATAGAACATCATTATCTCTCCGGGATTGATGTCACGGATGAGTTTTGCTCCGACCGCTCTCAATGCACATGATTCGGAGGCAACGATATATGTACCGTCCGCTGTACGTCCGTAGCACAAAGGTCTGAATCCAAAAGGATCACGTGCACAGATCAGTTTCTGAGCAGACATAATAACCAGCGAATATGCACCCTCCAGATATTTCATGGCCTTTTCTACTGCCTCTTCTATGGATGCTGATTTAATCCGTTCCCTGGTTATGTAATATGCTATGGTTTCGGTATCGCTTGTTGTATGGAATATGGCTCCCTGCATCTCAAGCTCTGATCTTAATTGATACGCATTTGACAGGTTTCCGTTATGAGCAAGTGCCATACGTCCTTTCTGATGATTTACCTCTATGGGCTGAATATTGGCCCTGTTTGTGGCACCCGTAGTGCCATAGCGTACATGAGCTACAGCCATGGTCCCCACAGGCATGCTTTCCAGAACAGGTTCCGAAAATACCTCACTCACAAGACCCAAATCCTTATGTGAGTAAAAGAGACCATCCTTATTTACTACTATTCCGCAGCTTTCCTGACCCCTGTGCTGAAGTGCATAAAGTCCATAGTAGGAAAGACCTGCCACATCTGTTTCTTTTTCGGAATATACTCCGAAAACTCCACATTCCTCATGTATGCTCATAATTATATACCTATCTTATTTATTTAATGCTGCGCCAATGAAACCTTTAAATAACGGATGAGGTTTGTTAGGGCGGCTCTTAAATTCGGGATGGTACTGGACACCTACATGGAAGCTTCTGCCGGGTATCTCTGAGGTCTCTACGAGGTGACCGTCAGGTGAAAGTCCGCTAAGTACAAGTCCTGCCTGCTCTAAGACATCTCTGTAATCGTTATTTACCTCGTAACGATGTCTATGTCTCTCACTTATCTGCAGATTCTCGTATAACTCTTCCATCTTTGTGCCGGGCTTTATGCTGCAAGGGTAAGCACCGAGTCTCAGTGTACCGCCTTTGTTTATCTCGTTGTTCTGGCCGGGCATGAAGTCTATTACTTTATTCGGACAATCCTCATCAAATTCTCTGGAGTTTGCATCCTTTATACCGGCTACATTTCTGGCATATTCTATAACCATGATCTGCATTCCGAGACATATGCCAAAGTAAGGGATTTTGTTTTCTCTTGCATATTTTGCGGATGTTATCATACCCTCTATTCCACGGTTTCCAAATCCTCCGGGAATTATAATTCCGTCAAGACCGCCAAGCTTTTCTTTTGCATTCTCCTCTGTGATCTCTTCGGAATCTATCCACTTGATGGTCACATGAGTATTATGGAAATATCCTGCGTGTCTTAATGCTTCAGCCACAGACAAATATGCATCGTGCAATGCTACATATTTTCCAACCAGACCAATCGTAACATCCTTGGTCCTGGACTTAATGCTGTCTACCATGCCGATCCATTCCGCTAAGTCAGGCTCCGGAGCATCTATGCCAAGTTCACGGCTAACTACTTTAGAGAAGCCGGATTTTTCAAGCATTAAGGGTGCTTCATACAGACAGGGCAGAGTCAGGTTTTCTATTACACAGTCCTCTTTAACATTACAGAAAAGAGCGATTTTTCTGAAGATATCACCCTCGAGAGGTTCATCACAGCGAAGAACTATGATGTTAGGGTTAATTCCCATGCCCTGTAATTCTTTTACGGAGTGCTGGGTGGGTTTTGATTTATGCTCCTCCGAAGCGTGAAGGAAGGGTACAAGCGTTACATGGATGAACAAACTGTTTTCCCTGCCAACCTCCAAAGATATCTGTCTTATGGCCTCGATAAAGGGCTGGGACTCGATATCACCGATGGTTCCTCCGATCTCTGTGATAACCACATCTGCATTTGTCTTTTTGCCGACGCTGTATACAAATTCTTTTATTTCGTTGGTGATGTGCGGGATGACCTGTACGGTTGAGCCCAGGTACTCGCCGCGTCTTTCTTTATTCAATACATTCCAATAAACCTTACCGGTTGTAAGGTTTGAGAATTTATTTAAGTCCTCATCTATAAATCTCTCATAATGTCCAAGGTCCAGATCTGTCTCAGCTCCGTCATCGGTGACATAAACCTCTCCATGCTGGTAGGGGCTCATCGTACCGGGATCTACATTTATATATGGATCAAGCTTTTGAGCTGCTACCTTGAGACCTCTGGCCTTCAGGAGTCTTCCCAAAGATGCTGCTGTTATTCCTTTTCCAAGTCCTGATACTACACCGCCGGTAACGAAAATGTACTTAGTCATCGCCTTAACCTCTTCCCGCAGACATATGTTTGCATCGGTGATGTGCCTGCAACTTCATCGACATAAAAAATTGGCGTCTCGTATATCACTATACGAAACGCCTTTGCTTCCTACGAAGTAAAGTATACACTTTATAGATAAAATGTCAAGGATTTTTTCAATCAGAATATCCAAAAATCTTTTATAGTTGTCAGACTATTTAACAATCTTATAATATGTCTTAGCGGTAATCCTGTATATTACGACATACACAAGAGCAAATATAGCAAATACAATGCCTATGCAGCTAAGCAGCATCTGTTCACTGGCCATAGCGAACAGCTTCATAATATTTTTCACCATCGGATATGCTACGATGGTATGGATGCCTGCAATGATCAGTGGCAGAAAGAATACGGTAAGTATCTGGTTTCCGATGGTCTTCTTTATTTCTTCCTTTGTCAGACCGACTTTCTGCATTATCTGGAAATTATTTCTGTCCTCATAACCTTCGGATATCTGTTTATAGTAAATGATGATCGCTGTTGATATCAGGCAGACTAACGACAGAAGCATGCCTAAGAACATAAGGCTTCCGTTCATATCATAAAGATCCCCTCTCATGCCTACAGCTGAGCTCCAGTTTACATTCGTATAATAATCATCATCAGTGATGGCACTTACTTTATCAACAAATATCCTATAAAGCTCACTTATATTTTCTTCAGGTCCTTCGACGTTTGCAGCAAACCTTATTGTCATTTGTGAAGCATAATTCCTGCTTCCTTCCAATTTATCCGTTACCTGATCAACAGCCTTTCTTGTACCGTTGTAATCCTCATCTCCTATTCCCTTTCCATATTTTTCTTCCTGGTCCTTGAAGATTTTTTCAAAATTTTCTTCATTTACCACCATTAAATAGCATTCCACAACCGAAGCAACTTCAGAACTTATCGGAGGATTTTCTATAGTTTCTTTACTCTTAAGTTCCATATCTGCTATTTTAATACTTTCGGGATTCCATGAACCTGAGCCCAAGCTTCCTAAAGCCATTTCATCATTACTTAATTCCAGCTTGTTTCCGGTAAGATTATTATAGCATTCAGTATCCAAAAATGTGATGCACTTAACTCTCGGATCACTTAGCCCCGATTCATAAAATGTGGAAGTATCAGGATTGGACATCTCACATTTCAGTTCGTTGCCATCCAGAATATAACCGGTTTCAAAGAACTTTTCTTCCGTAAACATCGTTACATTAAGGCCGGCCTCATCTGCACTTTTTCTAAAAAAGCTTTCCGCTTCATCATAGGAGATTTTTTTATGCTCTCCTTCAGGCTTACGTTGAAAAATATATACCTTAAAATATACATCCTGAGGATACTGCTGTTCTATGGATTTTTCAACACCACCATACATAGCCACCGTTGTAGAGATCATTATAAGCACTCCTGTCGCAAGTAATGCTATCGAGGCAAGTCCGGCGGCATTCTGCTTCATCCTGTAAAGCATTCCTGAAACAGATATCATATGATCAGGTCTGTAATAGTATTTCTTATTCTTTTTTAAGACCTTAAGAACAAATATACTGCCTGCTGTGAACAGGAAATATGTACCGAATATTACAAGAATTACAGCAGCAAAGAAAGCCAACGTTGCCGTTACCGGTGACTCTATGATAAGGGCCATAACATAACCAACACTCAGGCAGAGTATTCCAAGTACAAACAACAGCCATTTAACCTTTGGTTCTTTTTCTCCTGTTGACGAAGATTTTAAAAGATCTACCGGATTTAATCTTAATACCGATACCACATTGTAGATGAGTGTCAGCACGAAAATGAACCCAAACACTATTATTGAAACTAAAAGTTCTATAGGACTAAAAAATTCAGAATCAGCCAGAGCGTTTATTTTAATTATTTTTGAAATTACCAGAGTACTCAGTCTGTAAAAACATATTCCGATAACTGACCCGATCAACAGCTGACCTAAGAAAGAAAACATATTTTCTATAAACATTATAAGGATCACATGCTTTTTCTCCAGCCCCAGAACATTGTAAAGGCCGTATTCCCTTCTTCTCTGCTTCATCAAAAAGCCGTTTGAATAAAAGGCCATGACTATTGAAAGCAATACAATGATTATACAGCCGATACTCATGAATGTGGGTATATATCTTGCCCCTCTTGCTCTAAGCAGAGTATCCTCCGTAGTCAGGGCTAGCATTATATAAAAGATGCTGAACATTACGGCTCCGGATATAATCTGGGGTATGTACAGTCTTGCGTTTTTCTTTAAATTGGTGATTGCGGTTTTAATATAAAAGTTTTTCATTTTCCTATATCCTCAAACTTTTTCGATGCACTTAATTACCCTTTGAAAATACGGTAAGGGTATCCGCTATTTTTTCGTAAAAGCCCTCTACGCTTGAGTCTCCGCGATAAAGCTGGTGATATACTTCACCGTCTTTTATGAAAAGAACACGTTTTGCATGACTGGCTGCCTTTGTTGAATGGGTTACCATAAGTATGGTTTGACCTTTTTCATTTATCTCTGAAAAAATCTTAAGCATTCCGTCCGTTGATTTTGAATCAAGCGCTCCTGTAGGTTCATCCGCCAGAAGAAGCTTAGGTTCTGTTATGATCGCCCGGGCTGCTGCCGCACGCTGCTTCTGTCCGCCCGATACTTCATACGGATATTTTTCAAGGATGTCGCTAATTCCAAGTGAAGCCGCTACCTTTTCTACCTTCTCCATCATCTCTTTTACATTCTGTTTGTCGAGTACAAGAGGCAAAAGGATATTGTCCTTAATGGAAAATGTATCAAGCAGGTTAAATTCCTGAAATACAAAACCAAGATTTTTCCTTCTGAACGCCGCCATTTCTCCTTCCTTTACAGATGTAAGCTCCATACCGTCCAGCATTATGCTTCCCTTTGTCGGTCTGTCCAGAGATGCTAAAATATTTAGTAATGTGGTTTTTCCGCTGCCGGACTCTCCCATGATAGCCACATATTCACCGGCTTCTACTGAAAAGTTTACGTTTTCAAGTGCTTTTACCTGATTCCCTCCGAAACGTGTAGTATAGATTTTCTGTACTCCTTTTACTTCTAAGATAGTCATGATCATTCTCGCTTTCTTTTTTTATCTGACAAAGATTATATAACAAAAGCTGAAATGCCAAAATCGATTCATGTGACATTTCAGCTTTTATATGTGACAAAAATGTAAGGTATGGGATCAGTCGTTAAAAATTTGGGAAGCGTTATCCGGAACATACTTTATCCTGAATGTACTTCCCACTCCCGGTTCTGAATCCACTGAAAGCTCCAGTGAAAGTTTCTTTGCTGCCAAAGAGCACAAATAAAGGCCAAGGCCCGAGGATTTTCTGCCGCTTCTGCCGTTAAAGCCGGTATATCCTTTTTCAAATATTCTGGGTACATCCTCCGGAGCTATGCCAATCCCTGTATCCGTTATTGAAACTTCTCCGGGCACCGCTTTTATGGTAATGCCGCCCGTCATTGTATATTTTACGGCATTTGAAAGCAGCTGCTCCAATATAAAGCTAAACCATTTTTCATCGGTTACCAGTTTAATGTTCACCGGTTCATAACTGATAGAAAGCTTTCTGTTTATAAAAAGTGCGGCATATTTTCTGATGCTTCCCTTTATCAGCTTATCCAGATCCTGTTCTTTCAATACCAGATCGTTTGTCTCACTGCCAAGTCTTAAGTAATTAAGAACCATATCGACATACTGCTCTATCTTAAAAAGTTCATCCCGGCACTGCCTGTCTTTCGCAGTATCGTCCTTCAGCAGCATGGAAAGGACGGAAATCGGAGTCTTTATCTGATGAACCCATATGGTATAATAGTCATTGCTGTCCTGGATGTCTGAATTTAACCTGTTGCTAAGTTCATTGCACCTGCTGTTAAGCAGAGAAATTATCTCATGATAATCCTTATCCGCTAAATATTCTGCTTCGGCCAGTTCAAGTCCCTCATTTAATGCAGACTCCAATATTTTTTTTCTGATTTTATGCGAATTATAGAATTTTACGAATGAGATTATTATAAATACTATAAGGATTATTGCATTTATGAGGAGTGCATAAAAGAACGGAGCAACATCCAGATCATACAGTATGAAAACCGAAAGCATGACAAGATTGCAGGTAATGATCGCTGCTATCGCACCTGCCTTGTACTTTATATATTCCTTAATGATATTTGTTTTGCTTTCCGGCGTGCTCATCTTATTAGCCTCTCTAAACTACTGAATGATATACCCCATGCCGACCTTAGTTACAATATAGTCTTTTAATCCTGCTGCCTCCAGTTTTTTTCTGAGACGTGTCACATTTACCGTTAATGTATTTTCCTCTACATAGCAGTCATCCTGCCAGAGTTTCTGCATAAGCTGTTCACGACTGACTATGCTGCCTTTTTTCTCCATCAGGGTATGCAGTATCTTAAACTCGTTTTTTGTCAGTTCAATCTGTTTTCCATCAAAATCCAAGGTACCGTCGTTTAGATTTAAGGCTGCTCCTTTATGTTCAAGTACTGACGGTGCTATATTCATATTGTAGGCACGTCTGAAAATAGCCTGGATTTTTGCAGTGAGCACTCCCAGATCCACCGGTTTAGAGATAAAGTCATCTCCACCCATGTTCATGGCCATTACAATGTTCATATTCTCAGCCGTGGAAGATATAAATACGATCGGGACATTTGAAATCTTCCTGATTTCCGTGCACCAATAATACCCGTTAAAAAACGGAAGCGAAATATCGAGAAGTACAAGATGCGGATTGGCCTCCACAAACTCTTCTTTTACCTTCTGAAAATTCTTTATGGTATTAACCTCATATCCCCAGGCTTCTATCTGTTCCTTCATAGCCGAAGCTAAAGAAAAATCGTCCTCGACTATCATGATTTTGTATCCCATGTATTACCTCTTTTCTGAGCCAGGTATGATTCTGTGCCTCATATCTCCCTCAGTCTTTCACTCTTCTTAAAACGATGATACTATTATATCATTTTATGCGTATAAAACAAGAAAAAAATGATATCCCCCACCTTCGCTTAGAGATGAGGGATATCTTCTTTTTGTTAGATAATCTCATGATAGCTTCCAAGATATGTAAATGAGTCACATACCTCATCAAGTTCGTTCAAGAGCTGAAGCAGTTTAGGACTGTCTGCAGGTATTTCTATATCAAAGTAGAACATGAATTCGAACTCCTTGTTAGGCAAAGGACGGCTTTCGAGTTTTAGCAGGTTGATGCCCAGCATATGGAATTTGGAAAGCACCTTGTAAAGTGAACCGTATTCATGAGGAAGAACCAGCATCAAACTCGTCCTGTCTGCTCCGGGATAGATTTCGAGGTCTTTTGAAATACAGATAAATCTGGTATAGTTATTGTCCCTGTTCTGTACTGAGCCGGCTAAGGTCTTTAATCCGTAGTATTTTACACAGAGTTCGGATGCAAGTGCAGCGATATCGTTTCTGTCGGATTCTGCCACCATTTTAGCAGCCTTAGCTGTATTTTCGAAGGGAATGATCTTTACTCCCTTTAAGGTGCTTAAGTATTCTGAGCACTGGCTGATAGCCTGCTCGTGGGAATAGATTTCTTTTACATCCTCCATCTTTGTACCCGGCTTTGCCAAAAGGTGATGGGTAATCTTCAGCCTGATACTACGAACAATATAGAAATTGTGCTTCATCATCAGGTCATATACTGTGTTTACGGTACCGGCATAACTGTTTTCTACAGGAATCACACCGTATTTACAAAGGCCCTTTTCGATGGCGGAGAATACCGCACCGAACCTGTCAAAGAACATGATATTGGAATTGCGGAAAATCCTGTCACATGCTATCTGTGAATTTGCACCCTCCGTACCCTGACAAGCTACAGTCACAAAATCAGGGAAAAGCTTGTTTGTCTCGTTTTTAGACCTTTCAACCTTTCCTGCCAGGGTGCCTTTTTCACCAATGCTCCCGGCCTTGGTCCCCTTCATCTCGTTAAGTAGATTTACTACTACGGGGATGTAGTTTCTGATCTCTTCAGGATACTGCTCTGCCATAGCCATTATCTTTGCTTTTCTCTCACGAAGTGATTCTATGGGGAGCTGTGATTTTTTATTTTCGCTTTCTTCGTCAAGCACCTTTACTCTTTCAGCTAAGAGCTTGATTATTTCTTCATCGATCTGATCTATTTTGGTTTTCTGATTTTCCATTATTGTTTTCCTTATGATAATTATGTGGAGTTTAATTTCTCACGTTATAAACAAATTTTCCCATTTTTATAGGGTCTTTATACCCATCGATTTCTATGCCTGAGCTTACATCTACTCCGTATGGATGGAGCTTTGTGATCGCTTCTTTAACGTTTTCCGGATCAAGTCCGCCTGCTAAGAAATACGGTCTGTCAAAGCCTTGTAATAAATCCCAGTTGAATCTCATCCCATCTCCTGCACCGGCATCAAGTAAGATATAGTCTGCAGTAGACGATTTTGCTTTTTCCAGGTCTTCCTTTGTTTTGATCTTGAAGGCTTTTATAATACAGCCTTCATATTTGTTATCTTTATTTTCACCAGGATTATCTATGGATGCATTCTTTTGTTCATCTGAAGTTTTTTTTGTTATTAGACTACTTAGCTCCCTGATATAATTCTCATCTTCATTTCCGTGAAGCTGTGCTATATCAATCACTCCGGTATTAAGAAGTTCAGCTACCTTTTCAACATCTTCGTCCACAAATACTCCTACTGCCTTAATTAATTTAGTGGTATTTCCATTAAGTAATTTTTTTAGTTTGGCAGCTTCGTCAGGTGTGATGTATCTTTTGCTTTTAGGAGCAAACACAAAGCCTATATAATCGGGCTTAAGAATATTTACTGTCTCAATATCCTCAATTCTTCTAAGACCACATAATTTAATTTTTGTCATATTTTTTCTTCAATTACTTTTTTTATTCAGACTTAAGATATTTTTTAATCCTTCGCTTAAAGACACTTGCCGGGAACTTCATGGAATGTTCTTAACATCTCTGCTTTGTTTTCTGCACGCATCAAAGCTTCACCGATGAGTACCGCATCAGCTCCCATTTCTTTTACACGCTTGATATCATTTATATCTTTTACTCCGCTCTCGGATACAAAGACGATGCCTTCGGGCACTCTGTTTCTAAGGGCTTTTGCCAGTTCTATATCTACACTGAAGTCCTTAAGATTTCTGTTATTTACACCGATAATCCTGGCTCCGCACTCAATTGCTACATCGATTTCTTTTTCATCATGGCATTCAACAAGTGCTGAAAGGCCTAATGTATCACATATTTCTATGTATTTTTTTATCTGTTCGCTGCTAAGAATAGAAACTATCAAAAGCACCGCAGACGCACCGAGGATTTTAGCCTCATATATCATGTATTCGTCGACAGTGAAATCTTTTCTGATGATCGGGATATCAACTGATACTGCTATTTCCTTTAAATACTCGTTTTTGCCTAAAAACCACTTGGGCTCGGTGAGGACTGAAATAGCATCGGCTCCTGCTGCCTCGTATTCCTTTGCGATTTCAAGGTAAGGGAAATTCTCCGCTATCAGGCCTTTTGAAGGGGATGCTTTTTTACATTCACAGATGAATGAAAGACCTTGTTTTGATAAGGCTTTTTCAAATGCAAAATCACCCTTGGGCATACTTAATGCTTTTTCTTTTAGTTCCTCAGTACTTATCTGCTTTTTTGCTTCTTCCACCCTAATCTTAGCGTAGGCGGCGATTTCTTCAAGTATATTCACTATTGTTAATCCTTTAAATATTTTATAATAATTTAGCGATTGCTGACCTCAATCATCTTCTCTAATGTCTTCTTTGCCTTACCGCTGTCGATGAGTTCTTTTGCAAGTTCGATACCGTCCTTGAAGCTCTCTGCTTTACCGGCAATATAGAGTGCTGCTCCGGCATTAAGGAGTACTGCGTTTCTCTTATGTCCTTTTGCACCTTCAAGGATATCAAGAGTAATCTTTGCATTTTCCTGAGGTGTGCCGCCCTTAAGGTCATCCTTGCTGCATCTCTCAAAGCCGAAGTCCTCGGGAGTGATTGTAAATGATTTGAACCATCCGTCCTTAATCTCACAGATCTTGGTAGGTGCTGAAAGCGAAATCTCATCCAGCTTGTCCATACCGTATACTACCATACCTCTCTTGATGCCAAGATTTACGAGTACCTGTGCCAAAGGCTCTACAAGGTATTCATCATAAACGCCTAAAAGCTGCATTGAAGGTGATGCGGGGTTGGTCAGAGGGCCTAAGATATTGAACACGGTCCTGAATCCAAGCTCTTTTCTGATAGGTCCGACATATTTCATTGATGTATGATATTTCTGTGCAAAGAAGAAACACATACCAGCTTCTTTAAGCATCTCAATACACTTTTCGGGACTCTGGTCGATATTTACGCCCAATGCTTCAAGACAGTCAGCTGTACCGCTCTTTGAAGAAGCTGCACGGTTTCCGTGCTTTGCAACCTTTACTCCGCCTGCTGCTGTGATGATAGCTGTGGTTGTGGAAATATTGAAGCTGCCTGCATTATCTCCGCCTGTACCTACGATCTCAAGCACATCCATACCTGTGTCAACCTTGGTAGCATGGTCTCGCATAGCTGCTGCACAGCCTGCAATCTCGTCGGTGGTCTCTGCCCTTGCACTCTTTGTTGAAAGAGCTGCAAGGAAAGCTGCATTCTGAGTAGGTGAAGTCTCACCGCTCATGATTTCGTTCATTACTGAGTATGCCTCATCGTAGGTTAAATCTTCTTTGTTTACTATTTTTACTATTGCTTCTTTGATCATTTTGTTGTCCTGTCCTTTCTATGTATTTATCTATTTTACAATATATCACTTACTACAAAGTATTATTTTATATTACAGTCCTATTGCAATTAGTCTTCAAGGAAATTCTTGAGCATTTTCTTTCCTTCGGGTGTCAGTATTGATTCCGGATGGAACTGCACTCCGTATATTGGGTATTTCTTATGCATTACTGCCATTACCTCATCGCCATCGGTTGTAACTGCAATAACTTTTAATTCTTCTGGAAGTGTTTCTTTTTTTACTGCCAATGAATGATAACGAGCTACAGGTGTTTCTTCGCTGCAATCCATAAACAGCGGTGCGGTCCTGTCGAGCTTTGCTATGGACTGTTTGCCATGCATAAGCTTTGACGCATAGGTTACAACTGCGTCAAATGCCATGCAGATAGCCTGATGTCCGAGACATACACCGAGTATCGGGATATCTTTTCCGAGCTCCTTTACCACATCGATGATAACTCCGGCATTTTCAGGACGTCCCGGTCCGGGTGAAATAATAATGTGGCTGGGCTTCATGGCCCTGATCTCTTCAACTGTTTTCTCATCATTCCTGATAACCCTTACATCGCTTGTAAGCTCACCAAGGTATTGGTAAAGGTTATAGGAAAAACTGTCGTAATTGTCTATAAGTAAAATCATTAATCCTCAACTCCCTCTGATAACATCAAAGCCGTAAGAGATGCTTTGGCTTTATTCATACATTCCTCGAATTCCTTCTCAGGATCAGAATCTGCTACTATGCCGGCACCGCTCCTTACAAAAACTTTGCCGTTCTTTTTATATGCTATCCTGATAGCTATACAGGTATCCATATTTCCGGTGAAATCTATATATCCTATCGCTCCGCCGTAAATGCCGCGCTTGTTATTCTCGAGTTCGCCTATCAGCTGGCAGGCTCTGATCTTTGGTGCACCTGAAAGTGTGCCTGCAGGGAGCACCGCTTCGATGGCATCGAGTGCATCCTTATCATCCCTTATCTCGCCTCTGACTGTGGATCCGATATGCATAACATGTGAAAATCTCTCAATGCTGTGGAGTTTTTCCACGCTTACCGTACCGAATTTACTGATCTTACCCAGATCATTTCTGCCAAGGTCAACAAGCATGTTGTGCTCGGCAAGCTCTTTTTCATCGGCTAACAGCTCTGCTTCAAGACGCTTATCCTCTTCGTCCGATTTCCCTCTCGGTCTCGTACCTGCCAACGGGAATGTGTGCAGTACGCCATCCTCAAGCTTTACCAGTGTCTCCGGTGAAGCACCGGCTACCTCGATATCGGTGCCTGAGAAATAGAACATATACGGTGAAGGATTTACTGTTCTCAACATCCTGTAGGTATTAAGGAGACTGCCCTCAAACGGTACCGCAAGCCTGTTTGAAAGGACTATCTGGAAGATATCGCCTTCATAGATATATCTCTTCGCTTTCTTTACCATTTCGCAGTATTCCTGCTTGTTGAACAGAGGTGATACCTCACCCATGAGCTTGCCCGGTTTTTCTATTTTCTTGTCACCATTCTTGATTATTTCCACAAGATTATTAAGCTCCATAACGGCTTTATTATATCCTGCAGTACCGTCCTTCAGCATCATATTTACTATGATAACTATCTTCTGGCAGACATTATCAAAAGCGATAACCTTGTCAAAAAGCATCAGATCGACATCGTTGAAGCCTTCTGTATCCTCAGGATTTCTCTTTGCCTCGGGCTCGCTGTCGCCGAGATAATCAAATTCAAA
>JAEEVK010000185.1 GCA_016287095.1 Lachnospiraceae bacterium | reverse complement strand
GGTATAATAATTCTGTCATGAATAATACCAAACCTAAACAAAGGAAAAAAAGAAGAGGCTGTGAAGCCTGGGACAATTTTCAGTCCCATTTTTTCACAGCCCCTTTAAATTTTCATCTCTCTATTTTGCTGACCCAGTTTTTAAGGTCATCGGCATTCTGCAATACTTCTGCATTTATTATCTTAGCACCTGTGACATAAGGCATAAGCTTTTCTGCTGTCTTTCCTATGCCGCTTCCGCCGGATGTTGCAAACAGGTATAGTTTCTTTTCGGACCAATCGTAATCCTTACAGAAAGTATTAATAACATTGGGTGCACCATAATACCATATCGGGAATCCGAGGCATATAACATCATAATGATCCGAAGTTCTCAATCTTTCCGCTCACCGGGACATCTTTTTTCCCGATCTTTTCCTTGTTGCACCTTGAAAAAGGATTCTTCCAGTTGATATCTGACTTTGTATATTCCTCGACCGGCTTGATCTCGAAAATATCGCCTCCCGTCAGCTTTGCTATCCCTTCAGCCGCCTTACGTGTCCTGCCTGTTTCAGCCGAAAAATAAGCTACTAATATTTTATCTCCCATTTCTATATCCTCCATTTTAACATTCATACACATGCCTGTTGACTGACCGCAAGTATACGCTCAACTTCAGCTCTTTTCTCAAAAAGAACACATCCTCCCTCATGGTCGTCATTAAGATATTCCCCTTCTCTGAGTACCGTAAATAACTTGGATTTAAGAGCCTCTCTTACAGATGTTTTCCTGACATTGATGTCCGAGTACGGTGAAAACGGACACGGTTCGGCTCCGCCATGGGAATTGATATGGAAAAATCCTCTGCCGGCAGCTATACATCCGCCCGAACTCTTTTCATCACCCGGGAATGAAACAAATACCAGATCATCATATTTTACACGGTTCCCGGATATGCTGTTTCTTAAAAATTCTCTTTCTTTATCTCCTGGTGCGAGCTCCTTACTCTCATCGGTTACGGGTACAAACTCAACATACAGCACAAGCTTACAGCCTTTATCTCTTAATGACTCAATAAAGGCATCGGATGTAACCTCTGCGATATTTTCCGTGGTCACGGTCACAGAAGCTCCGAATATGATTCCTCTTTTCTTCATGGCATCCATAGCTTCGGTAAGCTTATCATACACACCTTTGCCTCGTCTCGTATCAGTAGTATCTCTGTCTCCCTCTATACTTAGGACAGGTACCAGATTTCTGTTTTTATCAAATAGGTCAAGATACGCATCCCCTATAAATGTACCGTTGGTAAATACCGGAAACAGAATATTCTTTATCCTTCCGGCAGCCTCGATAACATCCTTTCGTAAAAGAGGTTCTCCGCCTGCCAAAAGTATAAAACTGACACCTAACGAATCCGCTTCTTCAAAAACCGCTCTCCATTCATCAGAACTCATCTGCTCTACAGGTTCACTGTCGACCGTAGCATTATTGCATCTCGAATAACAGCCTGCACAGTGCAGATTACAGCTTGAAGTGATACTTGCGATCAAAAACGGTGGAATATGCTCACCGTTTTTTCCAGCTTCTGCTCTTTTAGCGGAAGCTTTTTTCGATGCCGATGCAAACTTTAGCATAAAGGCACTTTCTCTAGGATTTTTAAGTGTGGAACGCAGCGCATCGGCAACTATACGTTCAACGCCTTTAGTCATGTATTCCTGAATATCAAATTTCTCACTCATATGTTATCCTTCACTATATGGTCACTCACCTAAAAACTTATAGAGTATCCTGTATAACTCTTTTGCTTCATCCGCACTTAATGACGTCCCGTTCTTAGCCATCTCTAACGGGATATCCTTACACTTTTCCTTTAACTCCTCTCCTTTATTGGTAAGTTTAATACTGGTCACACGCTCATCATTTTCAGGATGAGTCCTGAAGATCAAGCCTTCTTTTTCCAGTTTCTTTAACAAGGGACTAAGTGTTCCCGCATCTAAGAAAAGAGTACTGCCCAGTTCTCCGACTGTCGCTTCCCTGTTTTCCCAAAGTACCATAAATACAAGATACTGTGTATATGTGAGCCCAAGTGGCTTAAGGTAAGGGGTATATGCATTTACTATCTTTCTTGAACATGCATATAAAGGAAAGCATATCTGGTTTTTCAGTTTTAACTGCTCATATGTATCACTCATACAGATCACCCACCGTATATAATAAAGTCTGTTTTATCATAAAAGTTTTTCAACAAATTCCGCGATCTTATCCATTTTTGCAGTCGGTTCAAAGCGCGCAACCACATTGCCTTCCCTGTCGATGACGAACTTGGTAAAATTCCACTTGATCTCGGGATTGTTCTTATAATCCTTGTCAATCTTTGAAAGCAGGGCACTCATAGCCAATGCCTTAGGTCCTCTTCCGAAGCCTTCAAAGCCCTTCTGTGACTTAAGGAACTTAAACAGAGGGATAGCTGTCTCTCCGTTAACATCGGCCTTCTTCATCTGAGGAAACTGAGTATGATACTTTAAAGTACAGAACTCATGGATCTCATCATCCGTGCCGGGTGTCTGTCCTGCAAACTGGTTGCAGGGAACATCGATCACTTCGAATCCCTTGTCATGGAATCTTTCGTACATAGCCTCAATATCCTTATAATGAGGTGTAAAACCGCAACCGGTAGCAGTGTTAACTACTAAAACTACTTTTCCTTCATAATCCTTCATGGAAACCTCTGAACCATTAGCTGCCGTTACACTTAAATCATAAAAACTCATAGTATTTACCTCCTGAATTATATTTTATCGTCTTTTGTTGTATCCTATTATATTTGATGCAATATAATTTGTCAAGTACTTTTTTTTATGTGACTATAGAACCATCCCTTTGTCAAATCTATTCGGTTATCAGATTCCTGACTTCAACCTTCTTTATATTACCCGATACCATGTACACGGAGCAATGCTTAGGATGAACCGTTCAATCCAGGCAGAAGGAACATTCGGGATAATGAAATATGATCGATGGTACAAACGGACTGTACGAAAAGACCTGAAATCCGTTAAGTTAGAGCTTTTTCTTGTTTCTATCGGTCATAATCTCTATAAATATCATAATAAACAGATGAAACGCTAAGAAGCTGCTTAAACATAAAAATGTTAGCAGCTGTGGGGTAAGGAGTAGTATGCCCTCTTTTAGAGTTGATGCCTAAACAAAGGAAAAAAAGAAGAGGCTGTGAAGCCTGGGACAATTTTCAGTCCCATTTTTTCACAGCCCCTATTTTTTCATACTTATTCAACTGATTCAGCTGATACACTGGGCATATCCATGATTATCTCGGTACCGGAGCCTAATACAGTCTGGGGAAGTTTTCCAT
>JAEEVK010000066.1 GCA_016287095.1 Lachnospiraceae bacterium | reverse complement strand
GAGGTTGTAGCTGTAGATAATTTTACATTCGAGATACCGGACGGTACATTGGTTGGACTGCTCGGACCCTCAGGATGCGGTAAGAGTACCACGCTTAATCTTATATCCGGACTTGAAAAGCCTACCTCGGGTAAGGTTTTCTTTGGTGATACAGATGTGACAAATATGGCTCCTGAGGACAGGGGGGTCGGCCTTGTTTTTCAGAATTATGCGCTTTACCCGCATCTTACTGTCAGGGAAAACATTATGTTTCCTCTGCAAAACTTCAAGGGCGATAAGAAGTTATCAAAGGAAGTAATGAACGAAAAGGTACTTGAAGCAGCAAAGCTGGTACAGATAGATATGCTTATGGAGCGTAAGCCCAATGAACTTTCCGGCGGTCAGCAGCAAAGAGTGGCTATAGCAAGAGCTTTGGTAAAAAGTCCCAAGGTTTTGCTGCTTGACGAACCATTATCAAACCTGGATGCCAGACTCAGACTTCAGACTCGTGAGGAGATCAGGCGTATACAGCGTGAGACTAAGGTAACCACCATCTTTGTAACACATGATCAGGAAGAAGCGATGAGCATTTCAGATATAATTGTAGTTATGAAGGACGGAGTGGTACATCAGATAGGTAAGCCGCAGGATGTATATGATGATCCGACAAATCTGTTTGTTGCAAAATTTCTGGGTACACCTCCGATCAATGTATTTAAGGGTGAAGTCAAGAACAATATGATCTATATTGGTAACAGCGCTGTATTAGAGGCAAAAAAGATAAAGGATCAACAGGTATATGTAGGTATAAGGCCTGAAGGCTTTATCTTAGATGATAATGGAGCATTGGAACTTAAACTAAAAGGACTTGAAGTAATGGGAAGGGATACTACGATTGTTTCAACCCATGAAAACTGTGAGAATGTGGAGATACGTTCTATAGTCAGTGCCGAAACCAGGGTATTTCCTGAAATGGAAAAGGTTAAGTTCAATGTCAAGCCGATGAAGACATTCCTGTTCAATTTTGAGACCGGTGAAAGGATCTACTTCGGGAGGCAGGAAAAATTATGAAAAAGAATTTGAAAGGCTGGCTGTATTTGCTTCCTGCCATAATATTTCTTGGTGTATTTATGATATATCCTTTGATAGATGTTTTAATTTATTCATTTGAAGAAGGGTATAATTTTGCATCGCAGACACATAAGGGTATAGGCTGGTACAATTATTCCTATGTGCTTCATGATACATATTTCCTGCAGGCGCTTAAAAATACTTTTATACTGGTTATTATCACTGTACCGTTGTCAACAGGTACGGCTCTCCTCATAGCGATGGCCTTAAACTCGATTAAAAAACTGAGAGAGCTGTTCCAGACAGTATTTTTCCTGCCTTATGTTACAAATACCCTGGCAGTCGGTCTGGTATTTATGATACTGTTCAAAAAGACCGCATATTCTGACGGTATGATAAATATGCTCATCAACTTCTTTGAAGGTGATTCCGTCGATTTTATTGACGGACCTTATTGGGCAAAGATGCTGGTATTGTGTATTTATACCGTTTGGATAGTTATGCCTTTTAAGATACTTATTCTCACAGGTGCGCTTGCGAGTGTAAAGGATGACTATTATAAGGCTGCTAAGATTGATTCAACTCCGAGATGGAGAGTATTTACTAAGATTACTCTGCCTATGATATCGCCTATGATCTTTTATCTTATTATCACGGGCTTTATCGGGGCATTTAAAGCATACAGTGATGCTGTAGCTCTTTTCGGTACAGATCTTAATGCTGCAGGCATGAATACCATAGTAGGTTATATTTACGACATGCTCTATGGTAACAGCGGTGGATATCCTTCTTATGCTGCAGCTGCCGCACTTATACTTTTCTGCATCGTGCTCACCATAACATGTATCAACCTTATGGTTAGTAAAAAGAGCGTGGTAAAGGGGGTGTAACGCATGGGCTCAAGAAAAACATCTACCATTATATTAAATATATTGAAATACCTGTTCTTGAGTTTCTGGGGACTGATCGTTCTTTTCCCGTTTTACTGGATGATACTTTCATCAGTAAAGAGCTACAGCGCCTACAACTCCGAATATGTTCCGAAGTTTATTGCCAGCAATCCGACACTTGAAAACTACAGATCGGCATTTACTTCGGTTAATCTGGGAAGATATTTCTTTAACACCATAGTATTTGCAGTAGTTACCACAGTGATCATGCTGATTGTTATCACTCTGGCGGCCTTTGCATTTGCCAGGCTCGAGTTCAGAGGAAAGAATATAGTATTTACCATATTCTTATCACTGATGATGATTCCTAACGAACTTATCATTATCACAAATTTTGTGACAATCACAAATATGGGGCTCAGAAATTCATTCACAGGACTTGTATTGCCGTCTATTACCTCGATTTTCTATATTTATTTGTTAAAAGAGAATTTTGAGCAGATACCCGAAAATCTGTACAAAGCGGCAAAGGTGGACGGTACATCGGATTTCAAATATCTGATAAGAGTTATGATACCGATATGCAAGCCGACGATGATAACCATTACTATATTGAAAGTCATAGAATGCTGGAACAACTTCGTATGGCCCAGACTTATCACAGATAATCCTAACTATTATCTGGTATCGAACGGCATCCAGGAGATCCGTGAAAACGGTTTCGGCCGTGAAAATATCCCCGCCATGATGGCTGCGGTTGTAGTTATTTCTGTACCGTTGATTATTCTGTTCCTTGTATTCAGAAAGCAGATAATGGCGGGTGTACAGAAGAGCGGAACAAAAGGATAATAATTATCATAAACTTGAATAGTTTAGAATAGAGTAAATAAATGATAATGAGAAAAATTTCTTTCATATTAATAATATGTCTTTTTATTTCATTGCTTACCGGTTGCCATGGAAAAAAGAGTTCCGGTGTATTTGAGATACCCGAAACCTTTAACGAAAACAAGCAGATAGAGCTTACCTTCTGGGCAAAAAACGATACCAATGTTACCCAGAGCAGGATATATGAAAAGGCTGCTACAGATTTCAATAAGCTTTATCCAAACGTAAAGGTTAATATCAGACTGTATACGGACTATGGTAAGATTTATAACGATGTAATAACCAATATATCAACCAATACAACTCCGAATGTCTGCATCACATATCCGGATCATATAGCGACATATCTGACGGGCAGTGATACAGTGGTAAAGCTGGATGATCTGATGAAGGATCCAAAGTATGGTCTCGGCGGTACGGAGTTAAAGTTTGACGGACCTGCAGAGTCTGAGATTGTGCCTTCTTTCTTAAATGAGTGCCGTATAGGTGAAAAGTACTATGCTTTACCGTTTATGCGCTCTACAGAAGCTCTGTATATTAATAAAACTTATGTTGAACGCATGGGTTATGAGATACCCGATATAGTCACATGGGATTTTGTATGGAAAGTATCTGAAGAAGCAACTAAAAAGGATGCTGATGATAACTATCTGGTAAACGGCCAGAAAACCATGATACCTTTCATTTATAAATCCACTGATAACATGATGATCACTATGCTCAAGCAGTTGAATGCAGGTTATTCAGATGATAACGGTAATATACTTATATTTAATGATACCACAAAGGAAATTCTTAAAACAGTTGGTGAACATGCAGGCAGTTATGCATTTTCAACATTTAAGATATCAAGTTATCCCGGGAACTTCTTAAATGCGGGACAGTGCCTCTTTGCTATAGATTCAACTGCAGGTGCATCCTGGATGGGTTCAAAGGCTCCTTTATCCGATATCAGCGAAGATAAGATAGTTGAATTTGAAACAGTAGTCAGACCCATTCCTCAGTTTGATGTAAATAATCCTCAGATGATATCCCAGGGACCTTCTGTTTGTATATTTAATAAACAGGATCCGGATGTGGTATTGGCTTCATGGCTGTTCGCGCAGTTTTTACTTACCAATGAGACCCAGATAGCTTATTCACAGACTGAAGGATACATACCTGTCACTACAAAGGCTTCAGAGTCGGATGAATACCTTGACTACATCAGTAGAATAGGTGAGGACAACTCCCTATATTATGATGTAAAGATAAATGCAGCAAAGATGCTGATGGAAAACAGGGAAAACACCTTTGTGACACCTGTATTTAACGGATCAGCTTCACTGAGAGATGCAGCGGGTCAGATGATAGAGAATACCGCAAAGGCTGTCAGACGTAAACAGACAGTGGACGATGCCTTTATGACTACATTGTTTGACGATATGATGTCGCTGTATCACCTGGACCAGATATCTACAGTGGGAGAGTCCACTACAAAGGATTTAGGTCCTTTGCCGGGACAGGCTAAAGCACTTATCATAGTATTGATACTTGCATGGGTTGGAATCATAGGATTCGCAGTGCGTGATGTTATTTTAAGGAAATCTAAGAATTAAGATTGAGTGTGTCACACTATCATGAAAAGATGTATAAAAAATGATGTATTTTCTTGTGTTTTTTATATAAAGTAGAGATTTTATCAAAAAGGTATTGAATTAAAAAAAAATAATTGTATAATGATGTTTGTTTAAAAAAACACAAATCTTTACAAAGAGAGGATGAAAAAGAGATGAAAAAGTTAATAGCATTGCTTCTGGCATTGGTTATGGTAATGTCTGTTGCTGCTTGTGACAAGAAGGAAAATACACCTGCTGTACCTGCCACAAACAACGATAAGAATGAGGTTACTCCCGAAGCACCTCAGGTTGACTTTACAAAGTCAGAGGGCGTTATGACTTATGCTGAGTATGATGCAGCAAAGGTTGATGATCCTGTAACTGTTGAGACATTCGTACAGGACAAGCAGTCATGGTGGGATAACAAGGCTACCATTTATACACAGGATAACGAAGGTGCTTACTTCGTATATGAGATGGCTTGTAGCGAGGAAGATTACGCAAAGCTCGTTAAGGGACAGAAAATCAGAATTAAAGGTTTCAAGGCTGATTTCCAGGGCGAGAAAGAGATCGCAGACGGAACATTTGAGATCCTTGATGGCAACTACATCGCTCCTGCAACAGATGTTACAAACATCCTTGGTACCGAAGATATCGTTAAGTATCAGAACAGATTCGTTGAGTTCAAGGGTATGACAGTTGCTCCCAGCACAGATGCTGACGGTAACGAGGTAGCTTTCCTTTACAAGTGGAACGGCAGCGGCCAGGACGGTGACGACCTTTACTTCAATGTAGAGCTTAACGGAAATACCTACAGCTTCACAGTAGAGTCTTACTTAAGAGATAAGGATTCTGATGTATACAAGGCAGTTAAGAACCTTAAGGTTGGCGACAAGATCGATATGACAGGATACCTTTACTGGTATGATACAGTAAATCCTCATATTATTTCTGTATCAAATGTAAAATAATTACAGTATGTTTCAAAATTAAATATGATACTTTGGCCCGATTTTTAATCGGGCTTTTGTTTTGTTTAAAAATGTCCGTAATAAATGTTAAAAATTTAATGGTTACGAATTGACAATTATTGTGTATTATAATATTGACAGAAGAAGAAAACGGATTTTCTTAAATTTCTATCGCGGGGGGAGTTGATATTATGGCACGAGTAAAAGGTCTTGAGGATTTAAAATGGGGAAATATTAAATCATTTAACAAGAGTTATTCCCATCTGGCAGTAAAGCGTGAGCTTGAACAGAATGATTTTATCCTTTCAGAGAGCGTAAGACTGAGACTTACACGTTACAGTGAAAATAATAGTTATAATAATAATGTTATAGTTATTGGTAGTGCAGGTGCCGGTAAGACAAAGCTTTATGTTAAGCCCAATATCTTACAGAGAAACTGCAGTTATGTAGTAACAGATAAGGCTGGTCTTCTTTATAATGATCTTAACAGCTTGTTCAAGAGTTCAGGCTACACATTAAAGGTTATCAACAGTCTGGATCCTGAGAGAAGTGATTATTACAATCCTTTCATATATATACATGATGACAGTGATATTACAGATGTAGTAAACTCACTTCTTGCAGCTGATAAGAGTGACGTTATCACACTTAGTGAAAAGAAGATGCTCCTTGAGGCACTTATCGCATATGCTAAGAACTATGCTGAGGAAGGCAACCGCAACTTCAAGATGGTAAAGCAGATGCTTACCGAGATGGAGTACGGAGGATTCGGAGATAACGGTGACAACTGGAAGATTAAGCCTGCAGACGATCTGGACAGACGTTTCCTTGAAGTTGACACAACCAATCCAGAGGATCCCTGCCTACAGAAGTATGATAACTTCAGAGTTATGGTTGGTTCAGACAAGATTGAGATTCGTGATTCGGTACTTAAGATCATTAATGCTATATGTGCAGGCGTTATCGACCGTTCAGGCGACCTTGATTCAGTAGAGCTTGATAAGCTCGGTGATTCAAAGCGTATCCTGTTCCTGGTTCGTCCCAATACAGGTGTTAACTCAGAGTTCCCGGCACTTATCTACTCACAGATTTTCTCATCACTGTTTAAGAAGGCAGCAAGACAGCCTCTGTACTATCCCGTACACTGCATGATGAGTGATTTCGCAGATAACGGTGTCATCTTTGATTTCCCGAGAATCCTTATGAGTGCAAAGAAGTATGATGTCTCCTGTTCACTTATCATGAGATCCATTAACGATCTTCGTGATATGTACAAGGATTATCCTACAATCATCAGGAACTGTTCGATGCAGGTATACATGGGCAGCAAGGAAAGAGATACCATGGAATATGTGGCTCAGCAGGTTAATGAGACGAAGTCCAAGATAGCCGGTACGTTATATACCGAGATGCTTAACGACATGGAAGATGATGAGTGCGTAGTTATCGCAACCGGCGGTGAAGCTTATTATGATAACAAGTTCTGATGGAGGCTAAACGTGCATATTACTACGGCTGAAAATGATATAGAATCCATTTTATATACTGAAGAGCAGATAAAGAAAAGAGTTGCAGAGCTTGGAAAAGAGCTTTCTGAAATCTATAAGGACAGTACACCTGTTATGGCTTGTGTCTTAAAAGGAGCTTCAGTATTCTATACAGATCTTGTTCGTGCTTTTAACGGACATATGCTGTTTGATTTTATTTCGGTTTCCAGTTACGGACAGGCAGCTAAATCATCCGGTAAGGTTTCCTTTAAAAAGGATTTTGATAATGACCTTAAGGGAAAAGATGTAATCATCGTTGAAGATATTGTGGATACCGGTCTTACTTTAAAGTATCTAAAAGAGCTCTTGGCCGAGCGTGATGTTAAATCCGTTAAGACAGTAGCTTTACTCAATAAGTATGAATGTCATCCGAGAGATCTCGATACCGACTACTTTGGTTTCAAGATTGAAAACCAGTTTGTAGTGGGATATGGCCTCGATTATGCCGGATATTACAGGAATTTACCCTATATCGGTGTACTGAAAAAGTCGGTATATGCTGATTAACCGATAGAAATTGAAAAAATTTATAAAAATTTTAAAATTTCTATTGCATTTGATATTGAAATGTGATATTGTTTCATTGTTGCATATAGTTAAAGTAGAGAGTGGGCGTCAGTCCACTCTCATTTGTTGTATGTTATATGTCGATGCTCTTTAGGAGCGTCGACCCGGCTTCATCGTGAAACGATGGAGTTATTAAAGGCTATAAAGGATCATTACATGAAAGAAAACTACGAAGAAAGAACAGAACGGCTCCTCGAGCCAATCGTTTCCGGCTTCGGATTTACCCTGGTTGATGTCGAGTATGTGAAGGAAGGTGCTGATTATTACCTGAGGGCATATATCGACAAAGAAGGCGGCATCGCAATCGATGACTGTGAAAAGGTAAGCCGCAGGCTGGAAGAAGAACTGGATAAAGAAGACTTTATCCCCAATGCTTACATCCTGGAGGTAAGCTCTCCCGGACTTGGCAGGCAGCTAAAGAAAGAAAAGCATTATTTAAGTAACATTGGTCAAAAGGTGGATGTGAGACTTTACAAAGCCATCGACAAGGTAAAAGAATTTACAGGTGTCTTAAAGTCCTATGACAACGGACACTTCGTATTTGATGTCGACGGCAAGGATATGGAACTTGAAGCTTCGTCCATCTCAAAGATAAATTTGCACGTTGATTGGTAATAGGTCGATGCTTCGAAGAAGCGTCGACACGGCTCCATCACGCAAGGATGGAGTAACAACAAATTTTGTACATCGTTCACCAAATATAAAGGAGGATAACAGAAAAAATGAGTAGCGGTAACAAAGAACTGATTGAGGCATTAAATCAGATTGAAAAGGAAAAGGACATCAGCAAGGAAGTATTATTTGAGGCAATAGAGAACTCTTTACTTGCAGCTTGCAAGAACGAGTTTGGAAAAGACAACAGTGTTGCAGTTAATAACATCAAGGTAAACATCAACAGAGAAAACGGAAATATCGATGTTTTCGCTGAGAAGACCATCGTTGAAGAGGTAACAAATTCTCTTACAGAGATCACACTTGATGAAGCAAAGAAAAACTTTCCTAAGAAGAAGCTTGATATCGGTGATGTTGTAAATATCGTAGTTACACCTAAGAACTTCATGAGAATTTCTGCACAGAAGGCTAAGCAGGCCGTAGTACAGAAGATCAGAGAGGAAGAAAGAAAGGTAATCTACAATCAGTTCATTACCCGTGAGCACGAGATCGTTACAGGACTTGTACAGCATTTCAACGGCAGAAATATTACCGTTAACCTTGGAAAGACAGATGCTATCCTTCCTGAGAATGAGCAGATACCTACAGAGCATTTCAAGATCAACTCACGTATCAAGGTTTATGTTCTCGAAGTAAAGGAAACAACAAGAGGACCGAGGATCACAGTTTCAAGAAGCAACAAAGAGCTGGTTAAGCGTCTTTTTGAAGAGGAAGTTACCGAAGTGAGTGACGGTATCGTAGAGATCAAGTCCATCGCAAGAGAAGCAGGCTACAGAACAAAGATGGCTGTTTATTCATCAGATCCCGAGGTTGATCCCGTAGGTGCATGTGTAGGTCTTAACGGTGCAAGAGTAAATGCAATCGTAGATGAGCTTTGCGGTGAAAAGATTGACATCATCAATTGGAGTGATGATCCCGCAGTACTTATTGAAAACGCACTCAGCCCTGCAAAGGTTATCTCGGTTGAAGCATATCCCGAGGAGAAATGGGCAAGAGTTATTGTTCCCGATTATCAGTTATCACTTGCAATCGGTAAGGAAGGACAGAATGCAAGACTTGCAGCAAGACTTACCGGATACAAGATCGATATCAAGCCTGAGTCACAGGCCGGTGACGAGGATGAGTACTACTATTACGAGGAGACATAAATGGCTAACACCGTTAGAAAGATTCCGCTGAGAAAATGCACGGGTTGCGGAGAGATGAAGCCTAAAAAGGAACTGTTAAGAGTGCTTCTTACTCCCGAAGGCAGTATCACAGTGGATGACACCGGAAAAAAGAACGGACGAGGCGCATATCTTTGCAAAAAGCTTAGCTGCCTTGAAAAAGCTATAAAGCATAAGGGACTTGAGAGGTCTTTAAAGACTCCGGTTCCGGCAGAAGTTTTTACCACATTAAAGGAAGAATATGAGTGGCCTAATGAATAAGGATGAAAAACAGATTTATTCGCTCATCGGTCTCTGCCAAAAGGCGGGATATGTAAAGGCCGGAGAGTTTATGACAGAAAAGACCGTTAAAAGCGGTGCTGCTTGTCTGGTAATTGTTGCCGGTGATTCTTCTGACAATACCAAAAAGAAATTCAGGAACATGACAGATTTTTATCAGGTCGATTATCGTGAGTTTGGCGATAAGGATAATCTTGGATTGTCTATAGGATGTGAATTCAGAGCATCACTTGCAATAACAAATAAAGGACTTGCAGATAAGATCATTTCAAAAATAGATTTAAAATCAGAAACATAATTGTTATATAACGTGGAGGAAATTTGCAGAATGGCCAAAATGAGGATTTATGAACTGGCAAGAGAGTTAGTAGAAAGCGGTCTCGCTAAGGATTCAAAATCATTGAATACTGATATCATCAATTTACTTAGTGAAAACGGTATTGAAGGTAAAAGTCATTCAAGCGGTCTTGAAGAAAACGAGGCAGAGCTTGTAAGAAATCATTATAAAAACAAGGGAGAGAAAAAGCCTCAGAAGGAAGTAAAGCCTGAGCCTAAGACCGAGACTAAGGTTGAGCCCAAGGTTGAAGAAAAAACTGAGCCTAAGGCAGAGACCAAGGAAGAGTCTAAGACCGAGGTTAAAGCAGATTCAAAGCCTGAAGAAAAGGCTGCTGCTCCTTCAGTGGTAAGACATCCTGAAAACAGTGAAAAGAAAGGCGCTCCAAAGCAGCAGCGTGTACCTGCCGGCAAGCTTATCGGTAAGGATGGAAAAGAGACTCCTTACTGGATAGCAAAGGATGGCAGACTTGTTGCTATGGACGGAAAGGCCCTGCCTTTAAAAATGGGTCCTAATGGAAAAATAGTTAAACTTGACGGTTCACCTCTGCAGAAAAGACCTGCCCCTGCTCCCAAAAAGGAACAGGCAGAAACAAAAGCTCCCGAAAAGGAAGCAATAGAACTGAATATACCTGAAAAGACTGTAGATACAGAGATCAAGGAAAACGTAGAGCAGGTTAAGACCGAGACTTCAGCACCTGTAACAGCTACAGAGCCTGTTGTAAAGGAAGAGCCTAAGGACGAAGGCCCTCAGCCTAAGATCGTAGGAAATATCTTTGAAAGCCTTGCTGCTGCCAAGGATAAGGAACAGCAGATGAAGGAAAGACGTGCTCAGCAGCAACATCAGAACAGATCTGACAGAGGCGACAGACCTGACCGTGGTGACAGGGGTGACCGTGGTGACAGAGGTGACCGTGGTGATCGCGGAGATCGTGGCGACCGCGGCGACAGACGTCCTATGGGCGGTGACAGAAACGGCCGTCCTATGCGTGACGGCAGACCCGACGGCAGACCTGACAGACCTATGAGAGACGGACAGGGTGCTCCCGACAGACGTGGAGACCATCGTCCTATGCAGGGTGGCAGACCTGACGGCAGACCCGGAGACAGACCTCAGGGTCAGCGTCCTTTCGGTGACAGGAACCAGGGTGGCAGACCCGGTGACCGCAGACCCGGTATGGGTGGCCCCGGAGGATTCGGTGATAAGGACAAGGATGACGATACAAGGCGTACATTCCCTTCAAAGCGTCCTTCCAAGCCCAGCCCCGACAGCCAGTTAAAGAGTGATCTCGGCACACAGATCGGTAAGAATGACCGTGCCGGAAAACTTAAGAATAAAGGTAAGGATAAAAAGGATAAGCGCGATTACGATGATGAGATGCAGAACTTAAAGAAGGATCCTAATCGTAAAGGTGCTTTCCAGAAGCCTGTTAAGCAGGTTGTAAAAGAGGAAGAGGATATCAAGGTTATTACCATTCCTGAGGTTATAACCATCAAAGAGCTTGCTGATAAGATGAAGCAGAATGCAGGCGCTATCGTTAAGAAACTCTTCCTTGCAGGTAAGATGATCAATCAGAATTCAGAGATTACTTTTGAAGAAGCAGAAGAAATTGCTCTGGATTATGAGATTATGTGTGAAAAGGAAGCTAAGGTTAACATCATCGAGGAGCTCTTAAAGGAGACTGAGGAAGATCCCGAGACCTTAGTTAAGCGTCCTCCCGTTGTCTGCGTTATGGGTCACGTTGACCATGGTAAGACTTCACTGCTTGACGCTATCCGTTCAACTAACGTTACTGCTCGTGAGGCAGGTGGTATTACACAGCATATCGGTGCTTACATGGTTGAGATCAATGGTGAGAAGATCACCTTCCTTGATACTCCCGGTCATGAGGCATTTACTTCAATGCGTATGCGTGGTGCTAAGTCCACTGATATCGCTATCCTTGTAGTAGCTGCCGATGATGGTGTTATGCCCCAGACTATTGAGGCTATTAACCATGCTAAGGCTGCAAATGTTTCTATTATCGTGGCTGTCAACAAGATTGATAAGCCCGGTGCAAATATTGAAAGAGTTAAGCAGGAGCTTACAGAATATGGCTTAGTTGCTGAGGACTGGGGCGGAGATACTGTATTCGTTCCCGTTTCAGCTAAGACTCATGAGGGTATCGAAACTCTGCTTGAGATGGTTCTGCTTACTGCTGATGTGCTTGAACTTAAGGCTAATCCTAATCGTAAGGCACGTGGTATCGTTATCGAGGCTGAACGTGACAGAGGTAAAGGTTGTATTGCTACCGTTCTTGTTCAGAAGGGTACTCTTAATGTAGGTGATTATGTTGCTATCGGTGCATCTCACGGCCGTATCCGTGCTATGATCGATGACAACGGCAGACGTGTTAAGATTGCTACTCCTTCAACTCCTGTTGAGATTCAGGGCCTTGATGAAGTGCCTAATGCAGGTGAGATCATGATGGCTGTTGCTGATGAGAAGGAAGCCAGAAATATTGCTGAAGCTTTCATCGCTCAGAGCAAGGAGCAGAAGATTTCTGAGACAAAGGCAAGACTTAGCCTTGACGGATTGTTCTCACAGATTGAGGCCGGTAATGTTAAGGAACTTAACCTTATCATCAAGGCTGACGTTATGGGTTCTGTTGAGGCTGTTAAGCAGAGTCTGGTTAAACTTTCAAATGAGGAAGTTGTTGTTCGTGTAATCCACGGCGGTGTTGGTAACATCAATGAGTCCGATGTTAACCTTGCAGGTGCTTCTAATGCCATCATTATCGGTTTCAATGTTAAGCCTGATAATACTGCTAAGGATATTGCTGAGCATGAGGGTGTTGAGATCAAGCTTTACAAGGTTATCTACAATGCTATCGATGATATTGAGGCTGCTATGAAGGGTATGCTGAAGCCTGTATACGAGGAGCGCATCATTGCTCACGCTGAGGTTCGTCAGCTGTTCAAGGCCAGCCAGGTTGGTATCATTGCAGGTTCATTCGTTCTTGATGGTAAGATCGAGAGAGGATGCTCTGCTAGGATTACTCGTGAAGGCAACCAGATCTTTGATGGTCCTCTGGCTTCTCTTAAGAGATTCAAGGATGATGTCAAGGAAGTTGCTGCAGGATACGAGTGCGGTCTTGTATTCGAGAAGTTTACTGATCTTGCTGAACTTGATCAGATTGAGTTCTACAAGATGGTTGAGGTGCCTAGATCTTAACTATATTATACGGCTGTGTACAGCACCATATCACTCAGGAAACACAGAATCGTTCGCAGTGATACACTTAACGTTTGAATATTGTATTTATTCTTCGGACGCTCGCAATCGTGCACCCGGTCGATACCGGGCGCACTTAGGCTGCACTCGGAAAACGATTTGGTTAATCGTTTTCCGCCTTGACTAAATGCATCTTCAACCGTAGTGTATCTACTGCTCACTTTATGGTTTCCTTCGTAATACGGTACTGCACACAGCCTGCACAAAAATAAAGGTATTAAATATGAGAAAAAATAGTATAAAGAACATAAGAATAAATCAGGAGGTTCAGAAGGAACTGAGCAACCTGATTAGAATGGAAGTTAAGGATCCCAGAGTTTCTCCTATGACTACTATCGTTAATGTAGAAGTTGCTCCGGATCTTAAGACTGCTAAGGTTTATATCAGTGTTTATGGTGATGAGAAGGCTCAGGCTGATACTATTAAGGGCTTAAAGAGTGCAGCTCCTTTCCTTAGAAGCCAGCTTGCTCACAATATGAATATGAGGAATACTCCTGAACTTCACTTCATTGGTGACCAGTCTATCGAATATGGTGTAAATATGTCACATCTTATTGATGAAGTTACTGCTGATCTTCATGATGATGAAGAAGATACATCTGAAAATCAAGATGATAATGAAAATGCATAATGCAAAGTATATTTGTATTTATTTATATAAAGATAAATTTATATATATTTTTTAATGCATTTAGAGTGATTATATTTTGTCATCCTAAGCGAAGCGAAGGATCTTATAACTTAGATTTTTTGTTATATTTAGAGGATTATGAAAGTGGATTTTGAAAAGTTATGGAATAGAATTTCTGAGGCGAAACGCGTTGGTATCTGTGGTCATGTGAGACCTGACGGTGACTGTGTTGGTTCATGCCTTGGTATGTATAATTACATCTTGTCACGTTTTGGCAAAGAAGCTGATGTTTATATGGAGGAGGTTTCTCCTGAGTTTCTTTTCCTGAATGGTACTGACAAGGTGATTAAAGGTTATCCTGATGCTGAGAAGTATGATGTTTTCTTGACCCTGGACAGTGGTGATGCTGAAAGACTGGGAGATGGCATTAAGTACTTTAATGAAGCAGGATATACTTATTGCTTTGACCATCATCCGACTAACATCGGATACGCTAAGGAGAATTTGATCGATTCAAAGGCAGCTGCTACTGCAGAGCTCTTAGCATCTATTTTTGATGAAGATTATATTGATTTAAATACTGCTAATTGTCTGTATTTAGGTATTGTTCATGATACCGGTGTTTTTAAGCATTCAAATGTAACAAGAAGGACTATGGAGATTGCCGGTTTGCTTATTGATAAAGGTGTTATTCCCGGAGATATCATCGATAAAACTTTCTATGAGAAAACTTATGTACAGAATCAGATTCTTGGCAGATGCCTGATGGAAAGTATTTTACTGATGGATGGTAAGGTTATCGTTTCTTATGTACCTGCTGAGATACAGAGTTTTTATGGAATCAGCAATTCTGATATGGGCGGTATCATTGATCAGTTACGTATTACCAAGGGTGTTGAGGTAGCCATTCTCCTTAAGGAAGCAAATAAGCGTGAGTGGAAGGTAAGCTTGCGTTCTAACAGCATCGTTGATGTAAGCAAGATATCAGTTATGTTTGCCGGTGGAGGTCATATAAGAGCTGCCGGATGCACGATGTATGGTTCAGCTCATGACTGCATCAACTCTCTGACTAAAGAGATTGAAAAACAGTTACATTAATTGATTATCAGAGCCTTGAAAGGTTGTCTTTCAAGGCTCTTTTTGTATATTTTTATTGATATTCAAGCCGATTTGAGGTATAATATAAAATGGTTTTTTATGAGAACAAATTAATAGATGTCATTTATAAATAAATGAATGTGTGATTTTTCATAGGATGATATCAGAAAAAATAGTAGGGAAATAAGTATGGATGGAATTATTAACGTATATAAAGAAAAAGGATATACCTCACATGATGTGGTTGCCAGACTTAGAGGTATAACCGGTGAAAGACACATAGGTCATACAGGTACTCTTGATCCTGCAGCAGCCGGTGTTTTGCCTATGTGTCTGGGCACTGCGACTAAAGCTTGTGAATTACTGACTGATAAAGGCAAAGAGTATGAGACTGTGCTTTTACTTGGTATTGAGACTAACACAGAGGATGCTACAGGTGAAATTGTTTCGGTAGGTGATGTTTCTAATATTACAGACGAGATGATCAACGAAGCTGTAAAATCTTTTGAAGGAGATATATCTCAGGTGCCTCCGATGTTTTCTGCTACCAGGATCAATGGTCAGCGTTATTATGATCTGGCCAGACAGGGTAAAGAGATTGAGCGTGAGGCTAAACAGATACATATTGATGCTATTGACGTGATTTCCGATGTTACCAGATGTCAGTTAGCTGAAAAAGATTTGTTTAAGCCTTTTTCCGATACTATGTTAGCCAGATTTGCCGAAGAACCTGACCCTGAGGAAGGCAGATGGCACTGGGAAAACAACGATATCAGAAAAGATGAGAATAAAGATATACCTGTTATCCGCGTTGCACTCAGGATTGCATGTGAAAAAGGTACATATATAAGAACTATCTGTGCTGATATCGGTAAGAAGCTTGGGTGTGGCGGATGTATGGAGAGACTATTAAGGACCAGATCAGGTGCATTTTCCGTACAGGATAGTCACAGCCTCGCTGAACTTGAAGAGATTTTTTCTAAATTTAATAATAATTGCGAACATATAGATTCAGAGAATAAAAATCATATAGATACTGAGTCTGTAAATGATAATGAAATCGATGATAGTAAATCTAAAGATTTAGTTGATTGCAGTAATATTTTAAAAAACATTCTAATATCTGCTGATATGTGCTTTATGGAGTACCCTGCATTGCACTGTAAAGAAAAATTTGACAGTGTACTCAATAACGGAAATCTTATGAGAATGAGGCATTTTAAAGAGTATATTGAAGTCCCTGATGCAATAAATAGGGTTTATGATAGTAAAAATGAATTTAAAGCACTTTATGAGTGGGTTGAAAATCGAAAACTGTATAAACCTGTGAAAGTATTTATAAGTATTAAGGAATAGAACTGGGAGGATAGATTTGGATATCATACAGGGTAAGGATTTTAAATATGATAACACCTGTGTTACGATAGGGAAATTTGATGGTATCCATATCGGACACAGACGGATACTTGATAAAGTATTGGAATTAAGTAAGAAGCATAACTATAAGAGTACAGTTTTTACATTTGATTTTGATTATTTTAAAACTGAAGACGAAAAAAGACTTAATACAAGGGAAGAAAAGAGAAAAACTATAGAAGAGTATGGTATTGACATACTTATAGATTATCCATTTGATGATGAGATAAAAAACAAAAATCCTCTCGAGTTTGTAAAAGAGGTTCTTGTTGCCAAGTTAGGGATCAAATGTATTGTTGTTGGGGATAACTTTAGATTTGGTAAAGGTGCCAAAGGTGATACTAAAACTTTAGAAGAATTAGGTTTAGAATTTGGGTTTGAAGTTGTAGTCCTGCCCATGGTCGAATATGAAGGCAGTCAGGTTAGCAGTACTCGAATTCGTGATGAGCTGGGCGCAGGTCATATAAAAGAAGCCCATGAAATGCTAAATATCAAATGAATGTAATAATATAATAATACATATTTAATTGGGTATTAAGATTAATGTTTTTTAATAAATTATTTGGTATTATTAGATAATAGCAATTATTTATAGGTAACTATATGAAAAACAAGAAAAAAATCATTATCATTTCAATTTTATTAGTTGTTGTTATATGGATTTCATTCTATTTCATCGACAGTGCCAGAGTAGCAGATGAAAAAGAACCGCTTTTCTGTATAAATGTTGATGAAAAAGATGATGGGGAACATTATGTAGGATTGGGCTATTCGTTTCTAGTATACCAACATCCGATAACCGGGAAAAAAGAATATTCTGGATATTTGTTTGGAATTGAGATAAATAATAATTTTACAAATTAAGATATTGTAACATGATAATATCATTTAATCAGTTTTAGTTTTACAAGAGTATGAAGAGGCTTCAAAATAGGAAAGTGATTAATGAGTTCAGATGTAATGATACTGCTAAAATATCTGGCAACCGCTTTGATACTAACTATTATTATTGAACTTGCAGTTGCACTGATATTAAGAGTTAGAGCTAAATATGACATAATTTATGTAGTACTGGTTAACTGCCTGACTAATCCTACAGTAAATGTGGCCTATATACTGTTAGCTAAGCTGCTAGCCATTAGTTCTAATGATATAACTAACTATATCTTGGTCGCGTTACTTGAAGGTATAGTATGGCTTGTTGAGGGATTATTGTTTAAGAAATTATTAGAATATAAGAAGATAAATCCATTTTTGTTGTCACTGATTTTAAATGTTGCTTCGTTTGGGTTAGGACTCGTAATATTTTAGATCATTCACTTCGTTCAGGATGACAAATATAACAAATAAATGTTATGAATATAAATATGAGAAAGTCAAATTATATAGGGTTTTTGTATTTCTGGATACATTTTCTGATTGAGATAACATCCTATTATGTAGTATTTACATTTTTTAAAAGTGATAGAATAGTTATTTTTTCGCTTATATATGATGTCCTGGCTTTTGTACCGGAGTGTTTCTACGGTATGATCA
>JAEEVK010000184.1 GCA_016287095.1 Lachnospiraceae bacterium | reverse complement strand
ATCGGTAGGTGAACCTGCCGATGGATCAGTTATGTTTTAAAAAAAATTACAAACAGTTTATTTCATAATTAATAATTTTTTTTTTTATATCAAATACAAAAAAAAAATTATTTTAAATAAAAAAAAAAGACCTTAGACAATGGATGTCTTGGCTCCTTACACGAAGAAGAACATTGCATAATGTGATAATTGGCTGGAGTAGCAACATTACGACAAGTTCAATCTTTGAATGCACATTGCATCGAAGTTCTTCGGGACTTTCGATATATTTGTATTAGTAATCCATTAAATTTAAATTCATTCTTTAATATTAAGAATGTTTGAATAAATGTAAAGAATTTAGTGATTCTAATATAAATAGGATTACCCACTGAACTGAAGCATCTCATTAAGTGGAGGAAAAGAAACTAACTAGGATTCTCTTAATAAAGGCGATCGAAGAGAGAATAGCTCGATATTTTAATCCTTTCGGGGAGATGTAAATGGATATTCTTTAATAGCTAATAATTCATCTGGGAAGGTGAACGATACAGAGTTACAGTCTCGTAATGGTTATTAAGTATGGGTATCTAAATCGAGTCGGGTAGCTTGAGAGTGCTGCCTTAATTTGGGTGGTATGCCCCATCTAAAGCTAAATATCATAAGGAGACCGATAGCGTAAAAGTAGTGTGAACGAACGATGAAAAGAATTCTAAGACAGAGAGTGCAAAGCGCCTGAACTTGTCTAGGGTAAGGCATTTTATATGCGCCCGTCTTGAAACACGGATTAGGGAGTTTTACTGTAGTGCGAGTTTTTGCTCTAAAAAAGTAAAGGCGTAAGGAAAGTGACTGGATTTTTCATGGCGCTTGAGCACTAGTGTAAGAACCCGAATGGTGGTGAACTATGCCTGCACAAGACGAAGTCAGGGGAAACTCTGATGGAGGTCTGTAGCGATATTGATGTGCAAATCATTTGTCAGATGTGGGTATAGGTGCGAAAGACTCATCGAACCACCTAATAGCTGGTTTCCTCCGAAGTTTCCCTCAGGATAGCTGTAACTTTTTTAGTTAAGGGGAGTAGAGACATGGGTAGAGGTTTACTGGTTCTTCGGAGCTGGAGCCTATTTCCAAACTTCGAATCTCCTTGTTTAGGACTTTACCTAATAGGAAAGTTTTAAAAGAATATAAGTTACAAGTGGGCTCTGACTGGTAAGCGGTCATGGCGAAAAGGGATGAACCTAACACGTAAATAAGGTGCCTAAATATACTACCAATGAAACCATTAAAGGAGTCCATGTATTTAGACAGCAGGTCGGTGCCCCTAAAAGCAGGTATCCGCTAATGAGTGTGTTAAAACTCCCCTGCCGAATACTCGGGCCCTGAAAATGAATGGCGCATATAGTATTACCGATATTACGTATTTGTTGTTGAAACAAAGAGTAGGGGGACGTGGATATTTTTATGAAGTTTAATCGTAAGATTGAATCGAAGAGTATCTATTGCACATCCTAATTGAAGTAGCGATTATCCAGGTTTACATCCTGGGGGCTGATGAGGAGTAGGGTTTCTGGGCAACATATACTGTCCCAGAGTTAGTCGGTCCTAATCAGAATAATCTGAAAAAGGGAACACGGTTGATATTCCGTGACTATTCAAAGTCTGGTGGTAACACAATTTAACAATCTCCGTCGATTGGATACCGTGATTAGGGATTTCTTTCCTAAATGACATAATTTTATATCCTAGGAATCAGGTCAACTGGGGATTAAGGATATTAATTAGGCAAAGTGCGGATTCGTTCGCACCATCGGCTGTTCAATTGATCCATGAAGCGATTGTTATTTGACTTAAATAGGCGTACCGATGACCGCATCAGGTCTCCGAGGTGAGAAGCCTATGGCCATTGAGGTGTGGTAGTTCAGGGAATTCGGCCAATTGGAGCTGTAACTTCGGGATAAAGCTTGGCTCTGATGGAAATCAGAACCGATTGTTACAAGGAGAGCCCAACTGTTTAATAAAAACGCAGTGTCGCGCTGAAGTCTTACAGCTTGTGAACGCGACATGAATCCTGCTCAGTGCTGTGTCTGTTAAAATGGTTCAAGCCAACGAAGCACCGGTAAATAGCTGGGGTAACTATGACTCTTATCAAAGTAGCGAAATACCTCGTCACTTAATTAGTGACCTGCATGAACGGAGCTATGAGGTTCTCACTGTCCCAAACTATCTCTCAGCGAACCAACTGTTGTGGGAACGGGCACAAAATATCCAGCGGGGAAAGAAGACCCTGTAGAGCTTCACTTTGGTCTAGTCTTGTATAGTTTCGTCGGAGGTGCAGACTAGGTGGGAGAGCAATCGATTATGAGAAACCACTACTCTGTCTGGAATTATGCTTATCTTTAATTAGAGATCGGGCTAGATAGAAAGTTTGGCTGGGGCGGCACACCTTCGAAAGTGCAGCGAAGGTGTCCTAAGTTGAGCTCAGTGAGGACAGAAATCTCACGTCGAGGATAAGGCCAAAAGCTCAATTTACTGTGCCTTTTTGTACTAGGACCAGTTTGGAAACAAAGGCCTAACGATCCCTAATTAGTGGTAGGTGCGTACCACTTGGGGTGACAGACAAGTTACCTCCGGGACAACTGGCTTGTGGCTGCTAAGAGATCAAATCAACGCAGCTTTTTGATTCTTCGATGTCGGCTCTTCCTATCCTAGTGATGCATAAGTCACTAAGGGTTGGATTGTTCACCCGTATTAGGGATCGTGAGCTGGGTTTAGACCGTCGTGAGCCAGGTTTGTTTTATCCTACTGGATATTCCATCATGATAGTAGTTTGATTTAGTACGAGAGGAACTGTTGAATATGGCCTCTGGTTCAGGGATTTTGGGAAACCAAACGTCCCGCAGCTACGCCGTCTGGGATAATGGCTGAAGGCCTCTTAAGCCAGAAACTCATCTAAAAAGTGATGCATTGGATCACTAAAGGCCAGGTTAGAATAGCTTTGCTTTTACTGGTCGGATCCTGATAACCAAATGTAGAAGACGTTTTGTCAACTAGGGTTCTGTAAGTGTTGGAGTGGCATTCTGTCACGACTCGCTGAGGATCAGCCTATGTTGTATGGCTATTATATTGTATTTTTTATAGATTAGAAATGTCAGTTTTCGGATAATGGCATTATATTTATACTTATGTGATGATTGTATGTATTTAGTTAAATATTATATATGTGACTTGAGTATGTTAGTTTTTCTTTCTTTTGATAAATCTAAAAAATATTCCTTTAGTTTGTAATATATAAAAATAAATCACACACATGGTTTCGTGTTTATTAATTCTTGATTCTCTTTAAATTTATAAAAATCATTAAATCTTATGAATCATTAAAAACT
>JAEEVK010000065.1 GCA_016287095.1 Lachnospiraceae bacterium | reverse complement strand
AACCCTGAGTTTTTATCAGAGTATATGTTTATTAACAGAAAGGACATGGGGCAGATTTACAGTGATAAGATCAGGATAACAAATGTAAATCTTACCCGTATTGATTTGGCTGACAAGGATGACGAGCGGTATGGTCTCACAGACTGGGCTCGTCTGTTCAAGGCAGAAAGATGGGAGGAATTGATTATGTTAGCAGAGAAAAATCCCGTAGTTGACCAGGCAGTATCAAGCATATGGTATCTTTCGGAAGACAAGAAGATACGCGATGAGATATGGAGACGAGAAGATAATGAACTTATCCAAAGGAGTATCGACGAGGATCTTGCTAAGTATGAGCAGTTGAAGAAAGATATGGATAACATGCAGCAGAAATACGATAAAACCAAACAAGAATATGACAAAACCAAGCAGGAATATGACAAAACCAAGCAGGAATATGTCAAAACCAGGCAGGAATATGACAAAACTAAACAAGATAACGAAAAACTTAAACAGGAATCATTAGATAAGGATGCAGAAATCCTCAGACTCAAAAAAGAACTTGAAAATTTAAAACAGCGGGACTGATCACACAGCCCCGCTGTTTTTATGGATATTGAGCTTTATTCCAGACTCCTGGCCACCTCTACTGCGATGGCACATTCAAGTCTCTTTTTAAAGAGCTTGCAGCCGTAATCATACACACCCCTGACGGAGCCGGTTGCATGATAAGCGTTTGCAGCACATCCACCGGCGCAGTACAGTCTGGCCCAGCAGTTTCTGCACTCTTCACGAGCATATACGTTACAGGATGCAAAGTCATCCTGAGTTTCTTTGGCGGTTACTCCCTTCCAGATATCTCCCAGTTTGAATTTTTCTTCACCTACAAACTGATGACAGGGGTAAAGATCGCCCCATGGTGTAACAGCCATATACTCGGTACCCGAACCGCAGCCGGATATCCTTTTGTAGATACAGGGACCACCCTTTAAATCTATCATATAATGATAAAATGTGAACGGATCCCCCTCTTTATCTTTCTGAAGCATGAGCTCAGCCAGTTTTTCATACTGCTCGTATACTACAGGCAAATCATCCTCTGTCAGGTGCATCGGATCATCCTTGGCACATACCACAGGCTCCATACTGAGCTCCCTAAAGCCTAAATCGAGCATCACCTTGATATCCTCTAAGAAGTCAGGATTCAGATGCGTAAAAGTACCACGCATATAGTAGTTTTTACCGCCCCGGGCCTCTACCAGTTTCTGAAACTTGGGTACTATCTTCTCCCAGCTTCCGTTTCCGGCATAGTCCACTCTGAACCTGTCATGGACCTCTTTTCTTCCGTCAAGAGATAAAACTACATTGCTCATCTCTTTATTTGCGTATTCTATCACATCATCGTCTATCAGCACACCGTTGGTAGTAAGTGTAAAACGGAAGTTTTTATTATGCTGCTTTTCTATGCTCCTGGCATATGCCACTACCTGTTTTACGACATCAAAGTTCATGAGTGGCTCTCCGCCGAAAAAATCCACCTCCAGATTATGCCTGGTGCCGGAATTTGCCACCAGGAAATCCATAGCCTGCTTTCCAACTTCATAGCTCATAAGAGCTCTCTCTCCATGGAACTTGCCCTGACTTGCAAAGCAGTACGAGCAGTTCAGGTTGCAGGTATGAGCCACATGCAGACAAAGTGCCTTTACTACTCCGCTGGTCCTGGCCTTCAATTCTCCTGCCATGCCCTCATAAGTATCCTCTACAAAGAGCTTACCTTCGTTCTTTAGCTCGGTTATCTCATCATAGATTTCACCAAGCTCATCCAATGAGGTACCGTATTTTTCATTTAACTTTTTAAAGAGCATGTCTTTTGATATACTATTTTCACCATCCTTACTATCGCCAGCATTATAGGATAGTGTTCCCTCATACTCTGCTATCATGTCATAGGTCACATCGTCCACTGCATGGACCGAACCCGAGCATATGTCGAGGACTATATTTTGGTTACCCAGTTTATATTGATGTATCATGTCGTGCACCACACCTTAATAATGATTTATATGATTATATAACAAAATATCCTTCGCTATTGCTCAGGATGATATCAATCATAAGTAAAAAAATATCGCCCCTTGTTCAGAGGCGATATCCTTTAATCTCAGTCTTTCTTCTCGCTCTTCTCGCACTTCTGATTTGCGATACCACAGCTTGTCTTGCAAGCTGACTGGCATGATGTCTGGCACTCGCCGCATCCGCCCTTCTTTGCGCTCTCGCAAAGATTACGTGTCTCAACTGTCTTGATGTGTTTCATATCTTTATCTTACCTCCTATTATTTTTCGTTTAATCCATAGTCACTTGTACAACTCATACAAGTTTATAGGAAATTGTTAGAAATGTCAATATTTATTTTAATTTTATTCTCTATTTACCATTTTCAAACCAAACGTGTCAAAAAGAACCGTCCTAAGTCAATGCTCCATGTGAGCGTTGACCGGTAACCGTTGACACATTATGCGAGTTTCTTGATAGCTTCGCCTACTTTATCAAAGAGTTCGTCTGCTTCTGCCATTGATGAACCCTTGATGCCGTAGTAGAACTTGATCTTAGGCTCGGTACCGGAAGGTCTTACGCAGCACCACTGATCGTTTTCAAGTACATAGTATAGTACATTGGACTCGGGCAGATCAGTCTTACCTTCCTCGCCTGTAACTAAGTTCTTTACTGTATGAAGCTTGTAATCCCTGGCCTCAAGCACCTTAAAACCGCCAAGCTCAGAGATGGGGTTCTGTCTTAAGTTATCCAGGATAGCAGCTATCTTCTGAGCTCCGTCAGCACCCTTCATGGTAACAGATACAGCACCCTCACGATAGTATCCGTACTCCTCGTACATCTCGAGCATTCTGTCCCAAAGGCTCTTGCCCTGGAGTTTATTATATGCAGCTGCCTCACAAAGTCCCATAACAGCAGCACAGGCATCCTTGTCCCTCGCATGTGTGCCGATAAGGCATCCATATGACTCCTCATAGCCAAATACATATGAGTAATCCTTTACTCCCTGCTCAAACAGCTTTATCTGCTCTCCGATGTACTTAAAGCCTGTCAGGCACTCTATAAGAGTACATCCAAACTTTTTAGCCACAACATCACACATATTCGTGGTAACGATGGTCTTGATGACTGCAGGGTTTTTAGGCATAAGTCCGAGCTCCTTGCGGGCTGCCAGCTGGTAATCGCAGAGCAAAGTACCGCTCATATTTCCGGTAAATGCCATATACTCACCGGTCTTTGAGTCCTTAGCATATACACCCAGACGGTCTGCATCGGGGTCTGTAGCCAGTACAAGGTCAGCATTAACCTTTTCTGCAAGCTCCAGAGCCAACTTAAATGCACTCTTATCCTCGGGGTTGGGGTATGCTACTGTAGGGAAATCTCCGTCGGGCTTTTCCTGCTCAGGTACTACATACACCTTTTTAAATCCAAGTTCTGCCAGAACGCGCCTTACAGGCAGGTTGCCGGTGCCATGGAAAGGTGTATATACTATGCTGATATCCTCCGCTGCCTTCTTTATCACCTCGGGACGGAGCGCCAGCTTCATGAGCTCCTCGTTATATCTGTCATCTATCTCCTTGCCTATGATGCGGAAAAGACCGGCCTTTATGGCATCCAGCCTCGACATAGTCTTTAAGGAAAGGTAATCCTTGATAGAGTTAACCTCGTTTATGATCTCGGCATCCTTGGGTGCTGTAATCTGAGCGCCGTCCTCCCAGTATACCTTGTATCCGTTATACTCCGAAGGGTTGTGGCTGGCCGTGATCACTATACCTGCGATACATCCGAGCTCACGGAGTGCAAATGAAAGCTCAGGTGTGGGACGTAATGACTCAAAAAGATATGTCTTTATACCATTGGCGTTAAGGCAAAGCGCAGCCTCCTCGCTGAACTCAACAGACATATGTCTTGAATCATATGCTATGGCAACACCCTTATCCTGTCCGCCCTCACGGATGATGACATTTGCCAGACCCTGGGATGCCTTTCTGACTGTATAGATGTTCATCCTGTTTGTGCCGGCACCTATGACACCACGGAGTCCCGCAGTACCAAACTCAAGACTTTTGTAAAAACGGTCCTTTATCTCTTCTTCGTTGCCGGCGATGGACTCCAGCTCCTTCTTGGTCTTTTCATCAAAGGCATCTGAAGATATCCACAAACAGTATTCCTGCATATAATCCTTGTTTTCCATAATAAACCTCCAAAACATTATTTTCCTCGTATATAATACTACTTTTTACGGATTTTAGCAACATAATTTTATGACTTGCCTTTTTCAAAGTTTTGTGATATTATTACTATATATGACTAACTAAACGATTATCCTAAGCGCAGATTTATTCACTTTTGATAATATACATCAGAAAAGGAAACCATTTTATGGCATCAGTTGATATAAAGTACATAAACCCCTTTGTCAAGGCGACTATCACCGTCCTTGAGATGCTGGGCATGACCGGAGGGAAGCTCGGGAAACCATCGCTTTCGGATATGAAGTTCCCGGACAATGCTTTCCTGATCCAGGTGGGCGTGACCGGGGGCATGAAAGGTCAGGTCATCATAGGTCTGACAGAACAGAAGGCCAAAGAGACCGCTTCCATCATGATGATGGGTATGCCGGTCGATACACTGGATGAGATGGCCTGCTCCGCACTCGGTGAGCTCGGGAATATGATAATGGGTAACACATCCACTATCTTTTCGACCATGAACATCATATTTGATATTACTCCTCCGCTGTCGATGCACGGCTACGACCTGAAGCTCCAGGCCGATACCACTGCCATCAAGATACCTATACTTATCAGTGATAATGAACATATGTCCATCTACATCTGTCTGAACGAAAACTAATATTTTTAACATACAAAACCCGGAAGCACTTAACGCTTCCGGGCTTTTTTTTCTGACTTTCTACTGCTTTGTCATTCTAAGGAACTATAGTTCCAAATTTTCTTAATACAATATCAGGAACAATATCGTCCCTATCAGTCCCAACAGCAGCCATATGATACTGTAGGATATGGTGGACTCGATGAGACGCAGAGTCCTGTCTCCGGCATCAAATTTGGCATAAAGCTTTTCCATCATGGGACTTCTTCTGTTTTCAACCAGATCTTTAAAGAACAGTTTCTTAACGGAATAGATAACAGCCTCCCCGAAGAAGGAAGCTGCATAGCCTATACCCTTTCCGAGTGTCAGCATACCGTTCCATAATATCTCCGTCAGTCTTATCAGGCCCTTAAAAATCCCGGCAAAGAGTGTCAGCATACCTTTCCACAATATCTCCGTCAGTCTTATCAGACATCTAAAAATCCCGGCAAAGAGCCCCGGCAGAGCCTTCAGCAGCACAGGCCTGTATATCAGCTCTTCAAGATCCAGCGCCTTAGGCCATCTGTCCACATAAACCCGTCTGCCATCCACCTCTTTCATCAGGCACTTTCTGATAAACAGATAAACTAATAGTCCTATCGTAAGGGATATGGCAAAGCCCTTTAGGTTTTCCAAAGAGAAAATCTCAAGGTGCTCTATCTCGGGAGAATGAGTGATATCACTCATATATACGCTCAAGTGATCTATATAGATAGGCGTGATGACTCCGCAAACAACTATGACCGCAGCCGGTATAGCAAGTGCTATCTTGGACAGCAGGCTTACATTCCATTTCTTATTAAAATCCACATGGTGTTCACCCGTGTCTGTATGTCCGTGTTTTTTAGCAGATTTACTTTCGGAATTAGTATTCGGTTTCTCCACAAATACAGCTATAAATAACTTTAGCATATAACCGATGGTCATACCGCCGCTGAGTAAGAACAGATATTCCACAGCCTTTATTGCGGTATGTGCTCCGCCTGTAAGCTCGTGAGCATACTCTACGATGCCTTCATGTATAAGAGTCTTGCTGATATATCCGGAAAACAGCGGCACACCCATAATTCCCAGTGCCCCAATGGCAAACATAACCTTCAGGAAATTATTTTTCCTGCCAAATCCCCTGATATCATTCAGATCAAGCTTATGGAGCTTCATGTAAACTGCTCCGGCACACATGAAGAGTACCAGCTTAAACAGCGAGTGATTTACCATATACAGCACAGTACCCGCTCCTGACAAGCTTGCCTCTTCTTTAAGCAGAACAGACACAGCACAACCTGTCAGGATAAAGCCTATCTGTGACATGGACGAGCAGGCCAGTGTACGCTTTAAATCCACTGAAAATACAGCAAGGACCGCACCTGTAAACATCGTGATAACACCAAGTACCAGGATTAGGATGCCCCAGCTTTCATTTCCCCTGAATATTTCAAAACAGAGTATCAGCACTCCGTATATACCTGATTTGGTAAGAATACCGGAAAGCAGAGCCGATGCAGGGGCAGGTGCCACAGGATGAGCCTTTGGCAGCCAAATGTGCAACGGGAACATACCTGCCTTTGCGCCAAATCCGAAAAGGATGCATATACCGGCGGCAAACATATATCCGGTATCCTCCCCTTTTTCAAATACTGTAGTAGCTGCCGCACAGATCTCATTTATCATCACTGTGCCCAGCTTGAAGTACAGCATCATGATGCCCATAAGCATCACAAGTCCTCCGATAACCGCCACTGCCAGGTAAGTACCTGCTGCTTTCATGGCTCCGGGCTTTTCATCATGTGCAACCCATGTATATGAAGTAAAGGACATGATCTCAAAGAAAACAAACGCCGTATAAAGGTCTCCCGACATAAATACACCAAGAGTAGCCCCCAGCGTCATTAGGAAGAAGAAATAGTAACGATTGCGGTTTCTGTAGTGAGTGAAGTACTCTCTCGAGAAAAGTGCCGTCATGGACCACATAAGGAGTGCCACACCGGCATATACCGTCCTAAAGCCTCCGAAATACAGATTAAGTCCCAGTCCGCAAATCTTATCTATATGCAAAGTATATCCGTTCTTTTCAGAAGAGATAATAGCAAAAACATATAGCATGATCTCTAAGGCAATCGAGGCTATGACCAGTATGTTCCTGAAATTCTTACGTTTCAGCGCCTCTCCCTCAGTCTCGGTACTGCCCTCTGTGCCGTATGGTACCTTTTTCCAACCTGAAAGGTAACATATCACAGCAGCCGCGAACGGCCAAAGTATTAAGTTTATCAGTAAAATGTTACCTTCCATCATTTTCTCCTAAGTTCTTATTAGTTTATAAACGAGATGAAATCCAATACCGGCTGCCAGAATACACCAAGGATTATGATCCCAACTGCAAAGCATATAACAGGCAACAACATAGGTACACAGTGTTCCTTATAATCTGTATTACTGCTTAATTCATTCTTATTTTTCTTTTGGGCTTTTTTCTCGGTATTATCTGCTCCTTCTTTAACCGTCGCCATTTCAGGGAAATATGCCCTGATCACGATGCTGAGCATATATATCGCTGTAAGCAGTGCCGAAAGGAGTAATGCGATAAGTCCCGCTATGGTCAGAGGCTGTGCGTCCGATACTGCTGCCACTCCTATCCTCCACTTGCTCTGGAATCCGCAGAACATCGGTATTCCAATAAGTGACAGGGACGCTATGGTAAAGCATACAAAGGATATCCTCATTTTCTTTCCCATGCCGTCGAGCTGATATACATACTCTTTTCCGGTCTGCTCCATCACTATACCGCAGCAGAAGAAAGAACATATCTTAGTGAGCGAATGCATGATCATATGCGCAAATGCGGCTGTAAGGCCTAATGGTGTCATGATCGTAGCCGCAAAGAGGATATATGACAGATTGCTGATGGTCGAATATGCCAGTCTCCTTTTAAAATGTCTCTCCTTTACCGCAAAGGAGGAACCAAATACTATGGTGATAATGGTGAGTGACATCACAAAGTACTGAGCCCATGTTCCGTATATCACATCAGTGCCAAATATATAGTAGATCAGCCTGATACATGCAAATGAACCGGCGTTTACGACTGCTACTGCATGAAGCAATGCCGTAACAGGTGTAGGTGCTACCGCTGCCTTTATGAGCCATCCCGAAAAAGGAGCCATGGCTGCTTTTACGCTGAATCCACAAAATGCCAGTACAAATGCCGGGAGCAGGAACATACTGCCGGCGGACTCCCCGTCTATACATCCCCCATAGACAAAGTCCACGCTGCCTATGCTCATCATAAAGATAAGTCCTATCAGTCCGAATGCTGCTCCGCCCAGCGAGTATACCAGGTATGTCTTAGCTGCCTTTACCGCTGCCTTGGTCATAGGATGCAGCACCAGAGGGAATGTCACCAGTGTCAGCATCTCATAGAATACATACATGGTGAGCAGATTTCCCGCAAAAGCTATGCCCATTACCACTCCGTAAGTCATGGTAAAGAAGGAAAAGAATGTATTTTTTCTCTCCTGATGTGCCATGTATCCATAGGCATACAGACTTGCAAAAGGCCAGAGTCCGCTGACTATGACGCCGAATATACATGCGGCTCTGTCTATCCTAAAGCTTATGGTAAAATCTCCAAACAGCCTGACTACCGATATGCTTTCCTCTTTCCAGTACAGAAAGGTCATAAAGGAAAATGCCGTATTTATCAGGACGAATATGAAATTTATGATATTCCTGGCTCTGTCATTTTTTACCGGAAACAGTAACAGCAGGATGCCAAATACTATCGGCATGATGACAGGAAGCAGGATGAAATAATTGATATTCAATTAAAGCCTCCAATTAGAAGAGTCCGCCTGTAATGGCTTCAATCCCGTTTTTAACAACATCGGGGAATATTCCAAAACCAACCGCTGCTATGGCAAGTATCACTAAGGGCACTATCATCAGCGGTGATACCTTGCATTTATTACACTTTGAGTAATCAAAGTCATTACCCGGGAAGAAGCCGTGAATGGTAATGGGTAAAAGGTAACCTGCAGTAAGCAGCGCACTGATCAGAAGCACTGCGGGTCCGATGAATCTCAGTGCTCCCACATCTCCCTCAAGCGCTCCGAGGCATAGATACCATTTGCTCACAAATCCGCTGGCCGGAGGTATACCCACGAGTGCCAGTGCAAAGAATGTATAGCACCATATGACTGTTGGCATCTTTTTGCCGATGCCTCGCAGCTCGTCCACATTCTTGATGCCTGTATGCACGATAATGGCTCCTGCTACCAGGAAGAGACCATCCTTTATTACCGAATGGAATATCACATGCATCATGGCTCCGGTAAAGCCTGTAACATTTAAAAGTGAAAGTCCGAAAAGCACATAGGAAACCTGACTGACTGTCGAATAAGCAAAACGCTTTTTCATCACCTTTTCCGTATAAGCCATCATAGACCCTAAAAATACGGTAAGCAGTGAAAGTATCATCCATCCGTACTGTACCCAGGTACCACGGATAAAGTCCGCTCCGATGCTAAAATATATAAGTCTGATAAGTACGAATACACCTGATTTTGTGATAAGACCGGAAAGGACTGCCGATGCCGGAGAAGGTGCTACCGGATGTGCTGTAGGGAGCCAGTCCTGCAAAGGGAAAAGTCCTGCCTTACAGCCAAAGCCTATGATAGCGAGGAATACAAATACCAAGAGCATGTTTCTGTCGCCCTCTGCCACCTGTCCGATAAAGCCGCCTGCAACGAAATTTGCAGTATTGCAGTTTGTGTAAATATAGAAAATTGCAATCAGTGAAAGGAATGCTCCGCCTACTGAGTAGAACAGGTATTTCTTTCCTGCTGAAATAGCCTCTTTTGTGAGTGAGTGCAGTACCAGAGGAAGTGATGTCAGAGTCATCAGCTCATAAAAAAGATAGAGTGTCAGCAGATTTGCAGACATATATATTCCTGAGAGTACACCCATAACCATGAGATAAAATCCGAAAAATCTCCTCTCATGCTCTTCGTGTTTCATATAGTCAAATGCATAGAAACCTACAAGAGTCCACATGAGTGACATCAGCACAGCAAAGAACTTTGTGAGCCCGTCACATCTTAAGGATACCACCGCATTTTCAGAGATACTGAACAATGTGAGTGTCCCGTCCACACAGAATATGGTTGCCAGTGTGGCGGCTGCTGATATGATAAGACAGAAGCCTGTAAAAATGTTTCTCGTCTTTCTGTCATCAAATTTCTTTGATGCTAATAATATTACTCCACCTGCTATCGGCAGCAGAATGGGTATAAGTAGTACAGCCATTATATGCCTCCTGATTTTTATTCAAAAACTTCAAGTCCCTGCTCTATTATATCGATTATAGGTCCGGAACACAGTCCCAGTAGAAAGTTCAGCAATACCAGAGCGGTGATTCCGATCACATATCTCGGGCAGTGCATACCCGGCAGCAGGAGCAGTTTTTCTGACTTCTCTGTTTCATTATTTTCTACATGCTCCGCATCTCTATCATGATCTCCGAGGGTTGCACTCTTATTACTGTCTTCAAGATGCTCCTTAGGTATAAACAGATATACCACAGTCCTCAGGAAATATACTGCGTTTAATATAGTGCTGACTGCGAGTGCCAGTAACGCTATCCACTGCATGGGTCCGTGTCCGATGGCGGCTCCGCCAAGCAAAAGCTTAGAGATAAATCCTCCGAGCAAAGGGAAGCCCACTATGGAGAATGCTCCGATACTGTAGCACAGTGCCGAATATCTGTATTTATATCCAAGGCTCTTCAAATCGTCTATCGACTTTGAATGTGAGCCCTCGGTAAACTCAGACGATGATATAAACAGCAGTGATTTGGTCAGTCCGTGTGCAAAGATATGGAATATCGCAGCTGTCACCGCTTCCTTTGTCCCGATGCCTATACCCATGAAAATATATCCTATCTGGGCTATGGAGGAAAAAGCAATCATACGTCGAAAGCTTTTTTCGTTCAGTGCCAGCACAGAACCCATTATCATAGCTACTATTCCGAGTGCAAAGCATACATTGAGCACCCCGCTTTTTTCTATAGCTTCCAAGCCCAGAGTCCTGAAATATATCTTTATAAGCAGGAAAATATAACCCTTTGATACAGTACTCGAAAGTAAGGAACTTGATATAACATTTGACTGCCCGTATGCATCAGGTATCCATAGATGAAAAGGGAAAAGTCCTGCTTTTATAGCAAGACCGACTGTCATCAGTCCTATGACGATGGTGAGTTGCATCCCGTAATCACCGGTACTTATCAGTTCTTTTACCGACTCCTGTATATTGGACATGAGCAGGTGACCTGTAAGTGTATACAGCAGTGTGACACCTATCAGGAAAAGTCCCGATCCGAGCATACTGATAACCATATATCTGACAGCCGTGACTATGCTTTTTCCCAGCTGTCTGACCATGATCAGTCCGCATCCGGCTATGGTATTGATCTCGATAAATACATATCCCGTAAATAAGTCGTTGGTGTAGCACATCGCAAGCAGCGAGCTGGTCATGAGGCATACGAGGATGAAAAACAGGTTTTCTTTTTTATCCTCTATGTCGTATTCGATGGCTTTACCGCCTGCCAGTACGGATAAAAATGCAACTGTACTGATAAACAAAGCAAATATTGCTTCCAGGCATCCGCCTCTTATTTCATTACCCCATGGTGCAGGGAAATGTCCCATGTAGTATACAAAGCTGCCGCCGTCATTATATGTGTTATACAGCAATGCTCCCGAAAGTATCATCACTGTAAAGAGCACAGCCAATGTGAAATACTGTGCCGCCTTGCGCCGTAATACCGAACAGATGATGGCACAGAACATGCATAGCATTATTGAAAAAAACGGGAAATTTCTAATGAATTCCATCTATTTTCAAGCCTTTCTAACCGATTTAACTATCAATCACAAAGTCATTCCTTTTTTGATCGATAATCACCCATTAACCTTATCCTCATGTCTTGCCATCATCAGGCAGTAGTCAAGGTCAAGTGAATGATATTTTCTGTACATCCTGATAGTCAGTGACAGCAAAAGCGCTGTAACACTCACGGATACTACGATGCCTGTAAGTACCAGACCGCTCGGTATCGGATTTATATATGCCGCCGCATCCCTCACTCCGTCAACTACGATAGGAGCTTTTCTGCCCTCTATGTAGCCCTGTGATGCCAGAAGCAGATATACGGCCGTATCCATGATGTTCAGCCCTATTATCTTTTTTATCATATTTTTCTGAAAGAGCAGGTCGCCGAAGCCTATGACAAACAGGGCTACTGCCACCAGGTCATTCAAGTGTTCGTGTATAAGATTCCACATTTTTATATGTCCTCTCCTAAATCCTTCCACGTCTTACAAGTGCGTAAAAGCTGTACATAGTACAGGCTACTACCATGCCGACACAGATATTAAGTACCAGTATCAGTCCGCTGGAAAGTATGGCTCCGGGTGTACCGAGCGGTATGCCCGACTCCAGGTGGTTTGCTCCCGTAAAGAATGAATAACACTTTGACAGGCAGTAAACAAGCAGTGCCACCAGCGTTATGATCCTTACTGTATTTGCATTCATAAACCTCTCGGTTTTGTTAAAGCCGAATGCTGACAGGAAGAGCACAAAGCCCGCTCCGAGTATTGCTCCGCCGGAGAAGCCTCCGCCGGGTGATATATGTCCGTTCAGTATTACATAAACGCCAAATACCATTATGATCGGGAATACTATCAAAGCACTCTTCCTTAATATGGTATCGTTTTCAGGTTCATAGTTTCTGTTATCAAGCTTTGCAAATGCCGACTCTCTGATACCAAAGGCTTTTTTACTGCTTTCTGTCTCTTCATCGTCTCCTGCTCCGCCCCTGCCGTCAATTCTCAGCATAATGGTCACGCATATGGTCGCAACAAAAAGAACACAGGACTCTCCGAAGGTATCAAAAGCCCTGTAATCAAGAATCATGCCCGAAACAATATTGACGGCACCGGTTTCATCCAGTCCGTTTTCAATATATCTTCGGGCAACTTCGTTGTTGTCTGGATTGTTTTTGTCTCCTATTTCAGGCATCCCCAGCATCGCCGTAGCCAGCAGCACAAACATCAGAACTATCATGACCGCTGCGACTATGCGGTATACAGATTGCAGTCTTCCTTCGAGTTTCCCCGGCAGGATACCTGTGGCATTCTGAGATACCGTATTACGTATACCCGGTTTGCCTTTTTTCATTTTCTGAGATTTCATAATATATATGTTTTTCCTCTTGGCTTTACTATGTCACTTTATATCCGGATTATGATTTCTTCAATTTACGGGTGGCTGTGACTTCTTTTGTCCCGGCCTGCATGTCTATCTGGTCTATCCTCTTTAAAGTGGCATAGAACAGTATACCTGTGACTCCTGCTCCTACTGCTGCCTCGGTTATGGCGAGGTCCGGTGACTCCATCAGTATCCATATGACGGCCATCACCAGGCTGTATGCACTAAACAGTATAATGCATACCAGTGAATCCTTTGCGAGGCTCGCCGCCACGGCGCAGACCAGCAGAAAGACAAATAAAATTGTTATTATTGTATCCATCTTATATTCTCTTTTAATTATTATGTTTTACTATATCGCCCTCTTTGGAGATATACTCCGTTACAGTCTTTGAGAGGAAATTCCTGTCGTTGTACAGGTCCACTACCTTCATAGAGTCAAGCAGTACTACGAGCGGGCGCAGGCTGTTTTTAGGATTGCTTTCAAGTACCTGGCATTTTGTACCGTCGGAGAGCTTTATCAGATCTCCCTTTTTATATGCAGGGATGGTCTTTAAAAACATATCCATAGCCTTTGTGTCAAACATGGTGGCATACCGTCCCATAACAAACTCCATAACATCGCCCGAAAGCAGTGAGTCCTTGTAGCAGCGCTTTGCAGTCATGGCCTCGTATACATCCACCACATGGATGATGCGAGCCTCAAACAGTATCTGGTCTCCGTGAAGTCTCTTTGGATATCCTGTACCGTCGTTATTTTCATGATGCTGGAATGCCATCAGACGGATATGCTGTGATACTCCCTTGTTGTCACAGAGCTTTCTGTAACCCTCTTCAGCATGTGTCTTCATTATCTCGTATTCCCTGTCATTGAGCCTGCCCTTTTTATTGAGCACTGCAGGGTCTATATAGAGTTTTCCTATGTCATGGAGCATACCGCCTACTACCAGCTGTTCTATCTCTTCCTTGGGAAATCCGTTTTCTATGCCGATGGCTCCGGCGAGGACCGCGGTGTTCAGACTGTGTGTTACCACACCCTCTGTACCGTACTTCAGCTCATCCAGCTCCTTCTTTACGCTGCCGGAGGCCATAAGCTTTCCGGCTATGGACAGAGCTACCTCATGTGAGCCGTCCACATCCTTGTTCAGCAGTGTTTCCTTGCCCTGTTCAAACTCCTTTTTGAGTATAAAATTATCACTGTATTTATCGATATTATCCTTGGGCAGTCCGCCATCCTCTTTCTTTTCAGGAGCGTCATCGATAAGCTCTACCGTACCGGCTTCTACGAGTACACGTGTCACGCCCATAGTTTCGAGCTTCTCTAAGATATGCTCCGTCATGACGTTTCCCTTCTTTAGTATAAGAGCTCCGTCCTTGGAATATATATCGCACTGGACCTTAGATCCAATCTTAATTTTTCTTATAGCTACAATTCTGATTTCTGCCATTTGCTACTCCCCATACATTATAAAAATCAGTTCAGCCAACGGATACCATAGTATCGGTTGCATACATTATACGGCAAGCGTCAAAATAAGTCAATCAGATATTATTTCAGTATGCGCAGTTTACTGTAAAAATCATTGTATTCCGCGGCAGTGGTCTTATAACCGGCATACAGCACCTTTTCCATATACTCAAATACCTGTGAGTATGCCTCATATACCTTTTTGTAAATCTTCTCCTCGGATTTATAAATTTTCACATCATGATCTTCTATATCCGCATTGTCATTTAAAGTGTTACCATCCTTAACTTCTTTATCTGCCGTATACCTCGCTATGATTTCACAGAGCTCCATGGGCAGCGGATTATCCGCCGTCACTATATGCTTCTTTTTTAGTCTTTCCACCAGCTCACAGTACCTGATATATAACAGCTTATCGAATCTGCCCTGCTTTAAATACATGGAAAGCCTTAATTTTTTAACAGCTTTCTTTGAAAGCATGATCAACAGCCACCCTGCTATACCGATACAAATTGCCGCTCCAAACAGCTTAAACAGTCTTTCCGTATCGGTTACTGCACGGTTTTCTTTTGGTTTGCTTGCGGTATCTGAAGTCTTGTTTTCCTTATTATCCTTATTGCTGTCCTCTTTATCAGGTGCCTTTGTCGGCTCCTTGGTAGTAGTTGGAGTTGGAGTCGAAGTAGCCACAGCAGGTGTAGGAGTGGCATCTGCAGGCTTGGTTTCTGTTTCATTATCATCCAGTGTTGTTTCATCTTCAGGAGAAGTAACATAGGATGCAGGTGTCACTTCAAAAGGCACGAAACCTTTTCCCTCCAGGTAAACCTCTATCCAAGCATGAGCATACTTATCACTGACTTCTACGGTAAAAGCTTTTTTCTGTGGATTATACGGATTCTCAGCAGGAAACCACTCATCACCGTCCACATCTGCCCTCTTTCCTTTTTCTTTGATAAGAGAACTGGGTATGCAATATCCTTCCACATATTTAGCCGGTATGCCCATATGTCTCAGTAGCATGACTGCTGCCGAAGCAAAATGGGTACAGACTCCCTGCTTCTGAGTCTCTAAGAAATATCTTACATAGTCTTCATTAACAGGTGTCATTCCGGGAGAAAGTGTATAAAGATATTCTCTGGCAAACATATCCTTTATGGCTTCACATACCTCCAGGCGGTAGGTATTTTCTGCTTCATATTTCTCATATAAATCATCTTCAGATGATTTATATGCTCCCCAACCTGTTGTCCCACTGATAATACCAAAACCATCTGAACTCCGCATTTCGATTATCATGGAGCCATCCGGATTCATTTTGGTAATATTATATGAAAAGCCTGTAGATGAATCAGTTATATATACATTTCCACCATTCTTCTGTACTTCTTCTATATAGTCTTGAGAGACAGAGGCAAAGTTAACAGGCCCCGAACCGATATCACCTAAAAGAAAATCTTTTTCCTCGGTCTCTGTTTCTTCATTTTGCGCAGTCTCATCTCTTTCATTATCCAATGGGTGTTTTTCCACTCCAAAATAATCATGAGCAGTTATGAATTCATCCAGATATTCATCCAGCTCATCGGGTACATCAAGGCATACTCCGTCAATATATTCCTCACCGTACATAAGATACTTTTTTGAATATGGGATGATTTTTGAAACTTCCCTCAGATCAACATAACTTCCGTACCTCCACCCTTGTATTATATGATCCCAATATTCTTTATGATTATTATACACTAAAAGATCGGGGACATAGAATTTTGCCTGCCTGGTATTATATTCCGGTCTGTTACCGTTTTTATCAGCTTTAGGCTGATAAAATGTCTTTTCAGCCAACTCAAGTCCCTGTTTATAATATGGGAATATAAAATAATCAAACATACTGTCCACGTATGTTATCTGGGTTTTTGCTTTAGGTGAATACTTCTTGTCAATGGTCAACTGGATAAAGTCTGATTCAAAGGATTCAAATATTTCGGAGTCTATTTTTTCTACATCATTAAAGCCAAGTTCCGGAAAATCGGCGGTATTTATGCTGTCATACCACTTCATGTCTTTAAAATACAGGCCGTAAAATCCCGGGAGATATATGGTTTTTGACGAATAAGGGACAAGGGTGACTACAATGTCAGTTTCATTGTCCTGTTCGATCTTTGAGACCTTACCAAGATCACCCCTGCCTATAAAAACAGGTTCGGCTTCTTCGTCAAACAGGCCCGGTACGCCCTCAACCGCAACTATTTTTGCCTTCTGATCCAGATATATTTTCAACTCGCTTTCAGGAGTTTTCTTCATATTTTCAGAGTGCAATATAGTTGTAAACATTAACATGATAACAGAAAAAGCAACAGAAAAAGCAATCACCATAAGTATGCCTTTATGACTCCCGACGGTGGTATACCTTGTTTTCCGATACTTTGTTTCCTTTATAAAATCAGGGGATCCGGAGATAGGTATATCTATGCTCATATTTGATCCATGCCTGATCAATCCTATGGCTATGCACCCTGCCATGATAAGTCCTGTCGATATTATACCGGGATTTTTACCGATAAACATAGGAATTTCAAGTATGATAAAAGATATCGCAAAGGTTTCCGCAAAGCTCATATATCTGACTATAGTTATATTATAAAGTATGAGCAGAAAAGCAATGATAAATATGAGCACCACCGTGATACTCACATAGTCGTCCTCATAATAAGGGTTTGGTGTTTTTGGAAGATATTGATGATAATATGCAGCATAGTTTTCCCTGATTATGTCAGACAGGGCTCTTAAGCCGCCAGAAAAACATACGCTCGCTTTAGACAACGCTGTGATGAAAAGCCCGATTATAACCAACAGGCCGATATAGATCAGTTTTTTCTTGTAAAAAAGAAATGCTGTAAAGCACGATGCAGCCAGTGTATATACGATGATAACAGTCTTGTTGTACTCAATGGAAAATGCATCGCAGAATCCTGTAACGGTACCGATACATACCATAAACATTATCAGGGCTTTAGACATGCATAAAAAGAATGTGCCGCCTTTCTTTGTGCCGCACACATTCTCAATATATAATCCGTTTTGTTCCTGTTCCCGTTCCCTAATACCTTCCTGTTCCGAGTACATTTTCCTTACCTGAATTAGTTATATATAATTCTCTGCATTTATATAAGACTTCAGCCACTTTGCTGTTTCATTATCGAGGTACGGTGACAGCTTATCATATACCATCTTGTGGTAGCTGCTAAGCACTTCGATTTCCTCTGTGGTGAGATCCTCCCAGATGACCGGATTCAGATCTATGGGGGCGAGTGTCAGGACCTCAAAGCCGAGGAATGTACCATAATCATTTTCGGA
>JAEEVK010000183.1 GCA_016287095.1 Lachnospiraceae bacterium | reverse complement strand
TGTTTTTTTGGGTCGTAGCATTTCTGCTACCGTTCAACTTGTCACTCTTAAGTGACTTACTCGTTTACCGAGTAATGAAATTTTAGGAAATTTCAAGGTTGTCATGCTATTCAGTTATCAAGGTTCTAAGTGCCTTTGAATCCAGGAAAACCATACAGTTCTTACCACTCTGTTGTGGCTCGTATTTGTTCCTCTCTTCAAGCGACAAACGGAAGTATACCACCTTAGTTTGAGTTTGTCAACTACTTTTTTCTAATTTTTTTAACATTTTTAATATTTCGCACAATTCAGACAATTTGTGTTTTCCAAGGGTGTTTTTTCACTTCTGTTTAGGCTGATAAAGCGTTAAAGAAATTCCCGTTTTCCGGTGCTTATTTTCCCTACCAGCTGCCACGCTATTCCGCCTTCTCTTAAGTGGCTTTGTGCTTCTTCTATAGGAAACCATTCCACCGAATCCACTTCACCCGATATTACAAACTCCTGCTTTTTAACCTTTGCCAAAAAACCCAGCATCAACAGATCTTTCTTTTCGTAAGGATAACTTCTTATATATATAAGTTCATTTACATCCTGTCCTATTTCCTCTTTTACTTCTCTTTTTACTGTCTCTTCTGCAGACTCTCCGCTTTTCATATGTCCCGCTACACAAACATAGTTAGTTGTAGAAACATAGGACTGCCTGAGCAGTGCAACTTCATTATACTCATTTACCACGGCACATATTATGGAAGTGTTGAAATAATCCCAAAGAGGCATCTGGCATGTAGGGCAATATGGCATAAATCCTTCATCACCAATTTCTTTTTGTATGGCTTCCGATCCGCATACCGGACAGAATTTCATTTTCATATTTAGTCACTTTCCTTTCTCTGTTTCATTATTCGAGGCACCAAACCTTATCCCATATATAATACAAAGGGATTGCCTATACTTTAGCAATCCCTTTATGATCACTTTGTCCAATATGGTTTCTGATCCTTATGAGTGTACCCTTTAAGTCTCTCCTTAAAACTCTGCAGGGTGTTCTCATATTTCTCTCTTGATTTATCCTTGATTCTGCCCTGTTCTGTGAACCTGGTCAGTGCAGATTCAAACTCTTCGAGATTTTTCTGAGCATTATCCTTATAGTTATTGCTCATGTTCATCTGCATCTCCATCAGGATTTCATCAAGTTTCTTTTCGTATTTGTTTTTAAAAAGGTCTGAAAAACCCATATCCCTTTCTCCGTATAAAAATCTTACTTCTTAAATCCGTCCTTTAAGGATACACTTCTGTTAAATACAAGATGATCTGCACTGCTGTCCTTGTTATCCAAACAAAAGAAACCGACACGCATAAACTGGAATGTAGGTGCATTTGTACCGGTCTTATTTTCTCTGGTATCAAATTCCTTAGCTACATCAAGCATGGACTTTTCAACCTTGCAGCCGGTAAGTACCTGTAAGCTCTCGGGATTGAGTGCCTCCAGGAAGTTCTTGTCGGGGCCGTCGGGCTGAGGATCAGAGAACAGGTTATCATAAAGACGAACCTCTGCATCGAGACAGTTCTCCGAGTCTACCCAATGGATAGTTGCTCCCTTTACCTTACGTCCGTCAGCAGGATCTCCTCCACGTGAATTAGGATCGTATTCACAGAGTACTTCGGTCACATTTCCGTTTTCATCCTTCTTGCAGCCGGTACAGGTTACAAGATATGCGCCCTTGAGTCTTACTTCATTACCCGGGAACATTCTCTTGTACTTAGGGATGGGCTCCTCCATAAAGTCGTCTTCTTCTATATAAAGGTTACGGCTGAATGTGATGGTATGTGTGCCCTGAGCGGGATCGGTAGGATTATTCTCTACCTCAAAGGTCTCACTCTGTCCCTCAGGATAATTGGTTACAGTAAGCTTTACAGGATGCAGTACAGCCATAGTACGCTCTGCTGTAGCATTGAGGTCATCCCTTAAGCATCTTTCAAGCTCGGCAAACTCGATGATATTATTATTCTTAGCTACACCGATGATATCGCAGAAATTTCTGATGGACTTTGCGGTATATCCGCGACGGCGAAGTCCGCAAAGGGTAGGCATTCTGGGATCATCCCAGCCAGAAACATACTTTTCTTCAACGAGCTGTCTGAGCTTTCTCTTGCTCATAACGGTATGGTCTATACCGAGGCGGGCAAACTCTATCTGTCTGGGCTTATGATAAGGTATGGATACATTTTCAACTACCCAGTTGTATAAAGGTCTATGATCCTCGTACTCAAGTGAGCAGAGTGAATGTGTGATGCCCTCAAGTGCATCCTGGATAGGATGAGCAAAGTCATACATAGGGAAAATGCACCACTTGGTTCCCTGACGATGATGATTTATAAAACGGATCCTGTATATTACAGGGTCACGCATGTTAAAGTTTCCGCTTGCAAGATCAATCTTTGCACGGAGGGTCATTTTGCCCTCTTCAATCTCGCCGTTTTTCATTTTCTCAAAAAGAGCAAGATTTTCCTCAATGGGTCTGTCCCTGTAAGGCGAACGGGCGGGTGTAGCAGTATCGCCCCTATACTCCTTAAACTGATCGGGTGTAAGCTCGCAAACATATGCCAAGCCTTTCTTTATAAGCTCGATGGCATACTCATAGTCTTTCTCAAAGTAATCGGATCCGTAGTAAAATCTGTCACCCCAGTCAAAACCGAGCCAGTGAATATCCTGCTTTATGGCATCAACATATTCGGTATCTTCCTTTGCAGGATTGGTATCATCCATACGGAGATTACAAAGTCCCCCAAACTTCTCTGCCATACCGAAATCTATGCAGAGTGCTTTGCAGTGTCCGATATGCAGATATCCGTTAGGCTCCGGTGGGAAACGGGTATGAACGGTCTTACCTTCAAACTGACCGCCTTTTGCTATATCCTCTTCTATGAAGTTATAAATGAAATTTCTGGTATTTTCATCCGCTTCAAAGGTTCCTACTACTTTTTCTTCGTCTGCCATGGTTTTATCCTCACTTTAAAATGGTATTATCTATTATATATATATTTATCAGTAATTTCAAGAGAATTTTGTTGTATATGCCGCGAAGCAAGTGAAACCACGCGGGACCTCGAGAGCAAGGCTCTCTCGGTCGCGGGGCGTTCGCAAGGGTCGTGATACAAGTGAGTCCACGCGGGACCTCGAGAGCAAAGCTCTCTCGGTCGCGGGGCGTTCGCCCCGCTTGTCGCACAAAAAAAGTCCACTTGCAAATAAATTTGCAGTGGACTTCTCTTTGTGCGACCGCGTGGTCTCACTTGTTTCGCGGAGAAAATGGGATTTGAACCCATGCAGCGCTATTAACGCTCTACTCCCTTTCCAGGGGAGCCCCTTCAGCCTCTTGGGTATTTCTCCAAAGAACCTAAATCAC
>JAEEVK010000182.1 GCA_016287095.1 Lachnospiraceae bacterium | reverse complement strand
CTTCGTCTGTTTCGAGTTCCACCCTGTTCACATAGAACTTTGCATTCGGGAAGCTCCGGATCTCACCGGAATGATCGCTGTGTTTATGAGTCAGAATGATCTTCGTCACCTGAGAAGGTTCATATCCAGCTATCTTAAGCGCAGATACATAGTCCTCAATCCATCTGCCCATATAGGAGTGGGCTTTACCGTCCCAGACAGCACCCGGGGTTTCTTTAGGAAGACCCGTATCGACCAGAATCACGTCATCACCTGTGTCGATCACATAATTTTGAAGGGATGCGCGGTATTTTACATTATTGTCAAAATGCTCCATGCCATCCTCACCGCCAAAAGCGAAGCCCTGTGCATGAAAGCCTTTTTCAAAATATTTTACAGCTTTTAAAATCATAGTGGTTTCTTCTCCTTTCCAAGTCAAACCGGTCTGAACATAAGGCTTATTGCGTAACGGCAGACAGCACCCAGTGCTCCGCCAAACGCTACCCAAATAAATCCGCTCATTTCATTCCGTCCATATCAATTATGGCATCCGCCATGACCACAGTCGTGCTCACCGTGTCCTTCATGTCCGTGATGATCACAAGTAGCCTCTCCGATCTCCGGTAAGGATCCTGCAACATAGGCATTTACAGCCTCATCTGCGCTTCCGCTTGCTCCGGCATACACCTTAATCCCTGCCTCACTCATGGCCGCGATGGCTCCGCCACCGATACCTCCGCAGATCATAACCTCAGCACCAATATCCTCAAGAAAACCGGCAAGCGCTCCGTGTCCGGTTCCATTGGTGTCTATCACTTCGCTTGAGATCACCTTCTCGTCTGATATCTCATACACCTTAAAGGCCGGTGTTCTTCCAAAATGCTGAAATACTTCTCCGTTTTCATATGTTACTGCTACCTTCATCGCAAAATATCCTCCTGTTTATTTCTCTATCATTTCTGCTACCATCGAAGCAGCCGTTCCTACATAATCATTACATTTATTACGCAGCATTCCTCTAAGCTCTGAGCACTTCAAGGAGCCGAATTGTTCTGTGAATTGCTTATCAAGGGCATCTATTGTATCCTGAGATTTTCCCATTTCCCTCAAGATCTGTTCTGCCGCCAATACTGTTCCACACTTTCCGCCCTCTGATCTCGGCATAGGTGGTGTTGTTTTATTTGTATTTATTTCAGCAAGAGCACTATAAACTGCTGTTGCACAGTTCATGCCGTTTCTGTGGTTGTTTCTTGCAATTGTTTCAAAATCCATTTTTCATGCCCCTTTATCGCTTATATTTCATGATTCAAGCAATCTCTTTAGAATCTGTTCACGGCTGTTTATGAACATCTCCGTCACCTGATAACTGTCCGTCTCTTCATATGTGCACGGGTGTATCTGACCTTCATCAAAGCTCAATATCTCCGCTCCCGGAATCCCCAGCAATATCGGAGAATGCGTCACTATAATGAACTGAGAATTATCCTGTGCACACCCCACAATCTCCAATAACAGAGTCAGCTGTCGCTGCGGGGAAAGCGCCGCCTCCGGCTCATCCAGCAGATATACTCCGTTTCCTTTGAAGTTACTCTGTGCCATGGCAAGAAAGCTCTCACCATGGGATTTACGGTGATAATACTCCGGCTGTTTTCCACCTTCTCTGCTATATACCTCTTCGGCACTGGCCACATTATAAAAGCTCTCTGCTCTCAAAAAGTATCCCCATCCCGGCTTGTTATAACCACGGATCAGCCGCATCGCATTACACAGCTCTGAATGGGAATCATATGTGGAAAAGCTGTAATTCTTCGTACCACCTTCCGGATTGAAACCAAATGCAACTGCAATCGCTTCCAGCATAGTAGATTTACCGCTGCCGTTTTCACCTACAAAGAAGGTGATTGGCTTATGAAAAGACAGATTGCTCACACCTGCAATAGATTCAATACCCCTTAAATAGCTTCTGCGGTCAATCTTATCCCAATCTATGGATATTCCTTTTATATGAAGTTCAACCTCTTCATCAAACATACAAACCTCAGTCTAAAGCTAGCAACACCAATAACATATTTTGGTGAGTATTTCTTTCCATTAACAACTAAAACATATTTCCTTAAGTTGTCATTATACCGCTAGTATAATTTTATATTCCGGTTTTCAAGTCCAAATGCAACGATCTATTGTTACGCGATGAATACTGAATCACTCAAAAAACGGTTTAGTCTTTCAACAGATCCAGTAATGTATATTCTCCTTTGCGAACATCGGATACATGGTCATACATCTGTATACTATGTACAAGATCATCTATATTCCTAAAATACTCCTTAACCCATTTCCTGCTTTTTAGGTTCTCATTCTTAAAGAGCTGTTTGCAATACTCGCTGGGCTTCTTTCCGGATTTCTTAAACTGATCATATTTTCCTTCGTTAAGAATGATCAGCATTTCTATCTCCGGTGCGGTGATAACATTTATAATATCTACCTCATCACAGTATGGTCTGCTCAATCTGAAATTTTCCCTTCTCGAATCAAGCACCCTTATGATCGTGAGCTTAAAATCCATTCTTACCTTAAGATACCTTTGCTCGAAGTTTTCGGCACTTCTGCACCTTATGATCTCATCATAAAACAGATCTTCTTCTGTAAAGATCAGCCTGCCCGCATCAAAGAGCATTTCCATTATTGCTGTTTCAGCTCCGCCTTCGCATATAACGGCAACTTTTTCTCCGAGATTCAATTTTTCCCGCTTCACTTTATCTCCTCCCGAAGAAATCTTTTGAAATCCATGTAAGCCTCATAGCTCGGAGCAGTTCCATCAAGATAGTTGCTCTCATATGCAACACTCTTCTTGATGTCATTTCTTGTAAAACGGGATGCCAGGTTTTCAATCGAAATTCCATCCTCGTTTCTGATAATATAGGTATTATCATTCCGGTCAAACTCATCCAACAATGACGGATAATGCGTCGAAAACACCAGAATTGCGCCGTTCTTGTTTATCTTATTGTTTTGGAACAACCGGATCAGAGTAGCCACAAGCTCCCTGTTAAAATGGTTCTCCATTTCATCCAGCAAAAGTACTCCGCCATTTTTGAATATATCAATGGCAACCATATAAACAGTAAGACCTTTGATCGTTCCGGAAGAAAGATATAGATTTAATTCTCTTTCATTTGACAGTATTATTTCTTCTTTCTGTTTATGGAACTTCAAGCGTATATCTTTTTTCAGGCCTTTTTTCTCATAACGAAGGTACTCAACGCTTGGATCCAGCATTTTCAAAAGACTTGCCGGAAATTCAGCTTCCACCTCAAGCCTATTGTCATCCGTAATATCAGACAGATCCTTATAGTCAATTCTGCACGAATGCTCTTTGTTGTAGGCAATCATAATGCTTATGTCGTCTCTA
>JAEEVK010000181.1 GCA_016287095.1 Lachnospiraceae bacterium | reverse complement strand
GCAACAGTTATGGCTATGTCAGACGGAACACTTGATTTCCTTGGCGGACAGAACATGTTCGATGTATTCGGCGAAGCTAACAGCTATGCAAACGGTAAGAACCTTACTCAGTATGATGAGACGATCAACCAGTATTGGAGAGATCAGGTACGTCAGTACACATCAGGTCAGAAGACCAGAGATCAGGCAATCGCTGATTTCAAGCAGAACGTAGCTGCTAACCTTGACGTAACAGTAGAATAATTATTACAGTATTACAGTAGAATAATTATTAAAAATGATGAAGGGGCGATGGAACGAGCTTCCATCGCCCTAATTTTAAACAAAACAGAAACAACCAATTAACTTACGGAGGTTAAAATGAGAAAGAAGAAGACCGGTATGGTCAAATATGGCAAATATGGTTATATTTTCAGTCTTCCTTTTGCGATTGCCTTCCTTGTATTTCAGCTTTATCCTATCCTTTTCACTGCCTTTATCGGATTTACTGATCTGAAGGGCGTGGTACCCGGTGAAATTCATGTCCTTGAAAATCCGTTTGAAAATTTCCAGCAGGTATTAACCAATCCTGTATTTCAGGGTGCTCTTGGAAATACATTTCTTATCTGGCTGTGTAACTTCATACCTCAGTTAAGCTTGGCACTTCTGCTGACAGCGTGGTTTACGGATAGAAGGTGGAAGCTTAAGGGGCAGGGAATATATAAGGTACTTATCTACATGCCTAACATTATAACAGCGGCTACAATAGCAATTCTTTTCAAATCACTTTTTGATTATCCTGTCAGTCCTGTAAATGATATTCTGGTGAAAGTCGGAATACTCAAAGAAGCACATAATTTCCTTATAGGTAAGGGAATGGCCAGAGGTCTTGTGGCATTCATTCAGTTCTGGATGTGGTATGGCTATACAATGCTCATCCTCATATCGGGTGTATTGGGAATCAATCCTGAAATATTTGAGGCTGCAGAAGTTGACGGTGCAAGCAGATGGCAGGTATTCTGGCAGATTACGATACCTAATATAAAGACGATACTTTTGTTTACTCTTGTAACGAGCCTTATCGGTGGTCTCAATATGTTTGATATACCGAAGCTGTTCCTTTTAGGCGGTCCTGATAATGCAACCCTGACTACATCTGTATTCATTTACAATCAGGCATTCAGTGGAAGTTATCTGTATAACAGGGCAGCTGCAGCAAGTATGATAATGTTCTTTATCATAATGTTCTTCTCATCGATCCTGTTCCTGCTGCTCAGGGAAAAGGATACTGATGGAAAGGCAAAGTATACGGGAGTATCTAAAAAATCTGAAAAAAAAGGAGGTGAAGCATAATGGCAGATGAAGTTAAGGAGCAGTCAAATGCTGACGTGTCGGAGCAGAATACAGAAAAGACTGAATTAGCAGAGGGCAAAAAGGCTATCCGTGTCAATGTAGTTGCGGATAAGAATGCTGGAGCGAAGAACTTTATTGTAAAGTTTGGCATACATACGGTATGTATACTGCTGGCCCTGCTCAGTATATTTCCTTTCTGGATCATGATCGTCAATTCCACCAGATCGACTGTACAGATTCAGGAACATGCATTATCGCTGATCCCGTCCACATATGTGATACAGAACTTTCAGATCCTGACCGGTAAGTCCTTCAATCCGGCTGTCGGTCTGCTGAACTCACTGATCATATCCACAGGATCGACATTACTTACTGTTTATTTCTCGTCACTCACAGCCTATGCGATGGTAGCGTATGACTGGAAGTTAAAGAACGCATTCTTCAAGTTTATCATCGGTGTCATGATGATACCTGCACAGGTTACCATGATAGGTTTCTACCAGGCGGTATACGCAGTTGGAATGACAAACAAATTGTCAATGCTGATACTTCCCGCTATTGCGGCACCGGCTACAGTGTTCTTTATGAGACAGTATCTGTATCCTACATTATCGATGGAAATAGTACAGGCTGCACGTATTGACGGTGCGGGAGAGTTTAGAATATTCAACACCATCGTGCTTCCGATGATGAAGCCGGCTATAGCGACTCAGGCTATATTCTGTTTCGTTAACAGCTGGAACAACCTGTTTACACCTCTCGTACTTCTTACAGACAGTAAGAAATATACGATGCCTATAATGGTCAGCCTCCTTCGCGGAGATATTTACAAGACCGAATACGGTTCAGTATATATGGGTCTTACGCTTACGGTATTACCGCTTATCATTATATATCTGATATTATCGAAGTACATTATCGCAGGTGTAGCCCTTGGCGGTGTAAAGAGCTAAAGAAAAGAATTATCCCCATAAGTTGGTAACGCTAAAGAAAAAGCATATCCGAAATGATGACGTCGGATATGCTTTTTCGATTTAAAAACATTTTTAATATTCAGTTTTTGTTATCTTCGAGGGTTGCCAGCCTGAGTTTCTTGTATTCGCTTGGCGAATAGTTTGTGTATTTCTTGAATGTCCTGCAGAAAGAGGGCAGGGTATTGAAACCGGTCTGGAATGCAATCTCTGTTACGGAGATATCGGTCAAAAGCAGATCTTCAGCAATTCGCATTCTTTTCAGGGTCAGGTAATCGTGGAATGTATAACCGGTCTGGAGCTTAAACAGCCTCAGAAAATGATATTTGGAAAAACCGGTATATTCAGCAGCCTGTTCTGTGGAAATATCCTCTGAGTAATTGATATCAATATAACGGAGCAGGGCATTTATCCGGTTTATGGACTGCGAAAGGTTATGGGTTTCTTCTTTTACTGCATTTTCAGAATGTTTGGCAAGCTCGGCAAAGACCTGATACATTTTAATGTATACGGTGGTTTCCCAGAAGTTGCTGTTTGTGAAATAAACTGTATTCATTTCCATAAGGAGCTTGTAGACATTGTCATATATATCAGGGCAGGTCTCGCTGTTACAAAGGAATGCATTAAACAGCAGAGGCTCTATGGTTTTATAATCCTGAGACTTGTAGAAATGATTCAGTTCCAGAAGATATATGAATCTGATGCCGTATTGGAAATTGACAACCTCGTGCAGTGTGTGAGGCGGGATTATAAGGATATCCCCCTCATTTAGCACATAGATTTCGTTGTTTACATGAATCTCATAATTGTTCTTTATACACAGGCACATTTCGAATGCGTCATGTGAATGAATGGCGTACCCATCCGTCTGATTGTTATACCATATCCTTATGTGAGTGGACAGGGTATAATAAACCAGTTCTTTGCTGTTTCTGACGGTTCTTGAAAAAGCAGAATCAGCATCATCAGGCTGTTTGTACTGCTCCGGTATTCCGGTCCTTTTATTTTCTGCCATAACAACAACACCCCCAATAAAAAATGATGATCAAGTCTTGTCAGCTGCCTGTCCCTCTATTTTTTCATAGACACGAACAAGGAACATTGAGCAGACATAAG
>JAEEVK010000064.1 GCA_016287095.1 Lachnospiraceae bacterium | reverse complement strand
TCTCATAATTTCGTACTTTTCAGTTTGAGTAGAATTCCTCAAAGCTTAGTTTCATATGTTTATTTGTTCCTTTTCCGTTATATGACGTGATACCCGGCTCTTTCAGAAAATCTAAATCTATAATTTCTATGTTTGATAGTCCCTGCAGATTTTTTAGTTTTAACAGTTCCTCAGCCTTATGTAAGTGTATATAGTAGGACAGAATAATCTTAGTTTTATCGGTTAATCGGCTAAGATCAATCCTGCTGATTTCAGAGATCCTCTTTTCACCATCATATGAACCCTTTGTAGAATCACGATACTGTACCATTCTATCTATATATCTGCACAGGAACATATAGTCTTTATAATCATATTCAGTTTGATCAAAATAATAACATTCCTTGAGCATATTAGACCTCTCTTAAACTATTGCAATCATAACTTGTTATACCTTTATATACAGTAGTTATATTATACCTAATTTTCCGTTGACTGTAAATATAAAATCCTCAAAATCCCCTATATTTTCCAACCAAAAAACGCCTCTCTCATGAGAAGCGTTAATCAATTATTTAAGTAGCATACTTACCGCATTGCTCCAGCCTTTAAGCCTGTCTTTGCGTTCTTTAGCATCCATGGATGCTTTAAACTCAGTGAAATCCTTTGAGGAACCTTCGATATCTGCCTCATCCTGCCAGTAGCCTACAGCAAGACCGGCAAGATATGCGGCTCCCAAAGCGGTGGTTTCTACACATGCTGGACGGATGACTGTAGTATCACTGATATCTGCCTGAGTCTGACAGAGATAGTTGTTATTGCTGGCTCCACCGTCTACCTTTAGTGTGGATACCTTACAGCCTGCATCCTGCTCCATAGCGGATACTATGTCATGTACCTGGTAGACTATGGCATCCAGTGCAGCTCTCACTATATGATTTCTGCCGACTCCTCTTGTGAGTCCGCATATGATACCTTTTGCTTCGGGCTCCCAGTAAGGTGCGCCAAGTCCGGTAAATGCAGGCACTATATAACATCCGTTTGTGTTCTTGACCTTCAGTGCTATCTCTTCTGTCTCCTGTGCGCTGTTTATCATATGCAGCTCGTCTCTAAGCCACTGTATGATGGCTCCGCCCATAAATACTGAGCCTTCCAGAGCATAGGTCAGTTTACCGTTTAATCCCCAACCGATAGTTGATACCAGTCCGTTATCTGAGAATGTAGGTTTATCCCCTGTGTTCATCAGCAGGAAACATCCTGTACCATAGGTGTTTTTGAGATCTCCCTTGTGGAAACATTTCTGTCCGAAAAGTGCAGCCTGCTGGTCTCCTGCGGCTCCGCATATCTTTATACTGCCACCGAGATACTCCGGTGCTGACTCTCCGTATACCTCACTGTTTGATACCGGTGTGGGTAACATGCACATAGGTATATCCAGCATTTCACATATATCGTCATCCCACTGCAAAGTATTTATGTTAAAGAGCATAGTACGGGATGCATTGCTGTAGTCCGTCACATGAACTTTGCCTTTTGTGAGTTTCCAGATGAGCCATGTCTCTACTGTACCGAAAAGCAGTTCGCCGTTTTCAGCTCTCTTCCTGGCATTTTCTACATTATCGAGTATCCATTTGAGCTTTGTAGCAGAAAAATACGGATCTAAAACAAGTCCGGTTTTCTGCCTGATCAAATCTTTCAAGTTCGATAATGTATCACAGTATTCGGTAGTCCTCCTGCACTGCCATACGATAGCGTTATATATAGGCAGTCCGGTATTTTTATCCCAGACTATGGTAGTTTCTCTCTGGTTTGTGATGCCTATAGCCTCTATCTGGTCTGCTGTGATCCCTGCCTTTGTCATGGCTTCAACTGCCACACCTACCTGAGCAGACCATATCTCCATGGGATTATGCTCCACCCATCCCGGCTGGGGATAAATCTGAGAGAATTCCTTTTGGGCTACGCTCACTATTTCACTGTTTTTATTGAATATAATGGCTCTTTCAGATGTGGTACCGGCATCAAATGCCATAATGTATTTATTCATAGTGTTTTACTCCGGTTAATATCTTTAACAGTCTTTCTTATGATTAATATTGAAAACAGAAGGAAGCCTAAGCCCAAGACAATAAATACTATTCCCACAACCTTATTAAATGACTTTATAAAGCCTATGCCGATAACATTAAGTAATACTATGGTACCTGCCCAGAGTATAACTAAAAGCCAGGAAAGTATGGCTTTGATCGGTTTCGGCCAATCATTACTTTTAACTACTGCGTTGTCTACTAAATTATTTCCACAGAAAAATAACCCGTCAAATATAAACTCTATGACCACTTCAAGTAAACTGTCCATACATCTACCTCCCTTGTGTTGGTGACACAAAGCCGTCCCCTGTTACCATCTATCAAAGTTTTACTTTATAAAATCAAGAATATCTTTATAAACTCTCTCTTTATCTATCTCGTTCAGTATCTCGTGCCTCATGCCTTTATACATCTTGCCGCTTACATTCTTATAACCCTGTTTTTTGATCAGCTTCATGGCTTTTCCAAGTTCTTTTGGAGATACAGCACACGGGTCCCCCCTGCCTGATAAAAACTTTATCTTAAGGTCCGGATTTTTTATCTGATATCCACCGTCCTCATATGTCCGGCCAAACAGCTTTAACAGATTCTTATATCCGTTTAAGGTAAATCTGAATCTGCAAAGAGGATCCGCAATATATGCTTTCCCGACTTCAGGGTCACTGCAAAGCCATGCAACAGGTCCTTCAGATTCATATTTTTTCTTGTATCTCGAATCAGTCACCAGCCAGTCAAATAGCTTTGAATGAGCTTTCCCGCCCTTTATCTTTTCCATAATGCTTAAACATACAAGCGCAGGCTTAAGTCCGGATGCCTCTACAGGACATCCAAGTACCAGCAGGTTATCTATCTCATCATCATATTCCTTTATATAGCATCTGATAGCCATTGAACCCATACTGTGACCTAATAATGTATACTTAAGTCCTACAAGTCCCAGTTCATCTTCCACATACTTTTTGGTCTCCAAAGTTATCTCGTGTATATCCTCAACCAGAGCCTCAAATCCGCCCTCGTACATATATCCGAGGTCCGTGTTGTCTCTCAGGCTTTCTCCATGTCCTCTTTGATCATGTATGACTGTGATATAGCCGTTTTCAGCCAGATATTTCATGAAAGCCACATATCTTTCCTTATGTTCGCACATACCGTGAACCAGTTGGACGATACCTTTTATCTTGCAGTTCTCGTCAGGCTCAATACGAAGCACAGACAACGGTACTCCATCAGATTTTGAGATATGGGTGTATCTGTATTCATTTAAGACCATATGATAATCCTCCAATTTAAATCCTATGAATATTATATAAATACTCATTTTTATATTCAATAAAAATTTTATGAAGAAACCATAAATATTTAAATCGTTTCACTATACTATTCTTTGGCTTAGGCTTTGGGATAGGCTTTATAACCATGCCCGGCAGTTTTCGAGCCACTCTCTGTAATACATACGATGCCATGATAACCCTCCTATTTCTTAATAGTTTTTAGCATATGGGGTTAACCCAGATTTAATGCTACTTTTACGACTGCCGTCAACTTATAAGCTCTGTCTTATTATCATATATTTTGACTTCAAGATTAGGATTATTGCTTATATCAAGAGTTGCCAAGTCATTATATTTGCAACTAAGCCTATAAAGCAAAGTATTTTTGCTTATATCAAGTTCGGTCAGAATATTAAACCCACATTCAATTGATGTAAGCTTTGTATTATTGCTGACATCCAGCTCGCTTAACGCATTTCTTTCACAGTTAAGAGTCTCAAGCTCACTGTTATTGCTTAAGTTAAGGCTTGTAAGCTCGTTATTATGGCAGTCAAGCTGTGTCAATAAAGTATTTTTACTTACATCTAACCCGATCAGATTATTTGTACCTACATAAATGTATACAAGCCTAGTGTTATTTGACAGATCAAGATTTTTAAGTCTATTCTGATCTAAATATATCTTCTCAAGCTCTGTATTTCTGCTTATATCGATACTTTCAATAGTATTGATCCTACAGTTTAAAGTATTCAGTTTAAGGTTATGGCTCACATCGAGATTACTTATCACATTATTGCTGCAATTTAAAACTGCAAGCTCTTCTAAAGCGCTTATATCAAGATCTCTTAACTGGTTTGAGTCTGTTATAAAATCTTTTAGTTTAGTACATTTAGAAACATCAAGTTCTTTCAACAGGTTGTTACCACATGAAAGATAACTAAGCTCTATGCAGTTAGAAAGATTATATTAAAACAGCCCCGGCAATGCCAAATATCAATATTTTTTTTATGTCTTTCTACAGTTTCTCCAATAAAAACGGTTTTACATTCTCATACCCCATGAACACTCATGGCATATTCTATAAGTTTCTCATTATTTATCGGCCATTTGTCAAGCGCCTTGCTTCCAACTTTGATTGTTATATATTCGTCGCTTTCAAAGTTGATATATAAAGAGTACTCTATATCGTTTTTATCATGAGAGAAGAACAATCCGTTATTTTCATATATCTTTTCATCTTTAAGCAGTTTATTCAAGCCCTTTACAAATGCTTCGTCTACTTCCTTACTATCCTGCAAAATTACATAAGATGGGCCCATCCCGCTTAATTTTGATGTATATTTGCCGTCATCGTTTTTTGTTATCTCCCAGGAATATGTACCACTTCCCATATTGTCTATATTATAATGACATAAAACAAGAGAAAAAGCATAGATTTCTTCGGAATAGACAGTTTTGGGCAGATCCTTTGAAAAATCTTTAACTGCTCTTTCGGCTTCTATCCTGTCTTCAGGTACAAACTTATAGCTATGGCTTTCTCCGTCAAGTATCTCTTCATAAGCAGTTAAAGTACCGTCACTCTCTATTCTTAACCTTGACATCATTCCAAAGTTTGAGCCATACTCTCCGTCAACGCATACGATATAAAAATTATCATACTCTTTTATTATCTTAACATTAAACTCTTCGGGTGCCTCCATTCCGCTCCACCATTTGGCAGACATTTTATCACCGTCAAATTCAAGCATTGTATCACTATTTTTGTCAAACCATTTTCCCTTTGGCATCAATTCCGACATATCATCGCCCTCCATACCGTTTATAACATCATTTAATTTCGAATTTTTAGCATACGAAAGGACACGCTTTTTTTGGGTTTTGGAAATCTCATCTGAATTACTATCAAATGTGTATACTAATACATGATCATCATCAAGGACTTTTATTACTGAATAGTAATAACCAAGATTGAATATACCCAGATATCTTCCGTTTCCATCCTTCTTAAATTTATAAATGTCTGATAAAATAAGGGGATATCCTTCAGGGATATCTAAGCTTTCCTGAAGAAATTTTTTAAACTCTTTTAAACCTTTCTTCGATGATAAGCCCTCGATGATTATCCTTGCCTCTTCATCATCGTAACTACACATTACTTCTATAGAAATACTGTCATTTTTCGATGTAGTAAATAGTATCTTGTCTGTACCTAAGGTTTCTTTGCTTAGTTTCCATTTACTGTAATATGGAAATGAGCAGTCTAATACTTCACCGTAGTCATTAAAAATCTTTGTATTTATAGTCTTCTGCTTTGCATTGGCAGATACGGGAGCTGATAATACTATAAGCATTACTACACCAAATAATATTGCAAAAATCTTCTTCATGGATAATATTCCTTTCTCTCTATCGTTCTTTGTCACTATGTCCATTTTCATGTTTATTTATGTTTAGTTATGTTCATTTATGTTCATGAAGCTAACCTAGTATATTTTTACGGGTCTAAGTTAATTAAGTAGTGTATTTTTACATCTGACCACTTTCCATCATCATAATACTGAGAGCGCTCCAAATAATCCTCTTCATATGTATGCAATCCAGGATTATCAAGACCTCTTATGGAATATCTAAGTTTATAATTATTTGTAAAATCCCATTCTAAATTATCATCTAAAAAATTACATATTGCAAATCCAGCTTCCAGATCATATGAATCAGAGTCACAGTAAATGACTAAATATCTTGCGTCTAGGTTCTTATACAATATCCAGTCATCAGTAGATGTACTTTCATCACTATAAAACTGAGGATAAACTTTCATATCTTTCCTTTTATCAAGAGTTTCAACAAGTTCTGAACCATAATCAAAAACATAAGCTACGAAACCTTTGTCTTTTATAACTCCCTTATATTTGAAGATGTTATTTGAATCAAATTCGTATCTAACTGCATCTTCAGAAAAATCGAGTTGTTCACTAAATACAACATGCTCTTTGATTTTATTGATACTTTTGTCACAGACAGTAATAGCAAAACATATTGCTATTAAAACCAAGATTAGATATTTTCTCTTCATACGCATTATTTCTTTGTTATAATATGGACTTTGTTATACTTAAAGTTGTCCGTCAGAGGGGTCTGACCCCCACATACTTAGAAATCTCTCCTTATACTTCTGATCGGCAGCATAATTGTTTTTTCCTTCTTCCGCCTGTTCTTCTTCCCAGTTAGCCATTTCTTCAGGATCTTCCTCTATACATCCTGTGCTCATGGATTTCATAAAAGCTTCAGCTTCAAGTTTTGCTTCTTCACCTTTAGGGTTCCACCATGCCTGGTCCTTTACTGTGTAACCTATTTGAGAAAATCTTTCTGCTTCTTCTTTACATCTCTCTTCAAATTCTTCATATGTTGAAACCCGTCCCGACCATGAAAGCTCAGCAAGAGCAAATAATCTCGGTAAGAGGCGTTCTTCCAGCTTCTCATCAGAGTCAACTCTTTCAGTCCAAAGGCAAGCTTCCATACCAATCGGTGGGTAAGACTCAAAACCACCTTCATCGGCAAAGTCCATTACCATTTCATACATTTTCTTTAGACCCGTCATGGAATATGGATAGTCCAGATAAACCTCATGCATATCTGAGAAAATCCACTCACCGCCAGCTTTAGCAAATTCGACGGTCTGTCTGTTGTATGAAGGAGTCCAGTACTGTATCTGAGCATCTTTAGAAACTTTATTACCTACCAGGGCATCATTCCACATTATGGGACGTTTTCCGTGTTTCTTTAAGATGTCCGTTACACGCCCACCAAAGTATCCCTGTAATTCCTGCATATTGTTAAGACTAAGCTCTTTTAGTTTTGCATTACAAAGAGGACACGTTTTCCACATTGCCTTGGGTGCTTCATCGCCTCCGATATGAAACCGATTACTCTTAAACAATGGCAATATTTCATCAAAAAGCTCCTCGATGAAAGTATAAACAGCCTCGTTTCCTGCACAGAATATTCTTTTATAAATACCGGCATCTTTTCCGGGCTTAAGTTTTCTTTTGGTACAGCTTAAATCCGGTCTTGCGGCAAGAATAGCCCGTGTATGACCAGGCATATCTATTTCCGGGACAACTTCTATGCCTCGTTCCTCTGCATAATTTACTATATCTCTTATCTGTTCCTGGGTATAATAGTCTATGCTTTCTTTTTGCAGATCAGGGTATTTAAAACTTTCAATACGAAAGCCCTGATCGTCTGACAGATGCCAATGAAGGACATTCATTTTAAGCATTGACATCATATCAAGTACTTTCTTGACTTCTTCTACACTAAAGAAATGACGAGAAACATCAAAGTTTAGTCCTCTATGGTGATATTTGGGGTAATCATAGATCTCACATTCAGAGATTTTACCGTTTTTTGTGATACTTTTTAAAGTCTGATCAGCCCATATTTTTCCACGATGGTCACTATATTCTACAAAGGCACCGTTAGCATTAACAGTTATTTTATATGCTTCACTTCCAAGAGCTTGGTTTTCTTTGTAGTTAATATTTTCAGGGATTTGTATTTCATTATTCTTTTTTATATATTTCACCGGCACTGGTATCATATTATACTCTCTATTCTTGAGTGTTTTGAAAATTTACTACCTAAATATTTACATATTTGGGGAAGTAAATATATCAATTTTCACATTTAATATCAAAATTTCAATTTTTTTATATAAGTAAATCCAGAGGTCTGCCACTTTAGCACTTTAACGCATCAGAAGGAGTCTGACCCCATATATATTATACCTATTTTTCAGGTTTATATCAATAAATATTTACAAAATACCCTTGAAAATCCTAATGTTTTTCTCTTTTTGTCCGTATTGCTTTTTTCTTGATATTATGTTACTATAAACTTTGTATTATTGTTATGGATTCAAGGAGAAAGTTTAAGATATGAACTGTAAACAATGTGGCGGTATCATGACCATAGACCAGGATAAAAGACTGTTTGTCTGCCCTTACTGCGGTACCGTGGAACCTTTTGACAAAGTATCTAAAAAGGACCTTGATAAAGCCGTCAATGAGATCAAACAGACAAACAAGCAGATGGTCGATAAAATAGTTGCAGATAACAAGAAAACCTTGATGGCAGCTAAGGCTGAAAATACAGGCAAAGACATTATCATCATTGTACTGTTGACCATCTTCCTTATCATTGCTGTTATTATGACAGCGTACTGCTTTGATACCGGATATTATTTCCCAGGTATCATATCTACTCTGCAGATTGTTTTTGTATTTGGAGCCATTGTACTCAGATCAAGAGCTAAGGTAAACGGAAATACAAAGATGTCTCTTGCTTCATCGGTCTTAGCCGGACTTGCAATATTATTCATTATAGTATGGCTGATTGGACTGGGTACTGCAGAAGATAATAAGGCGGGTAAATATGACACAGAAAAGGCATGGCCGACTCTCGGTATGGGCAGTGACCTGCCGGAGCCTGATAAGCCTTGTTATGACCTGTATAACACAGATAAATACCTGAGTGCCAGGATTGATGATGTTGATAAGACCTTTTTTGAGAATTATGTTAAGAAATGCAAGGAAGCCGGTTATGATGTAGACGGAGTACTTGATTCTTTTACGTATACCGCATACAACAAGAACGATGATAAACTTGAGCTTAACCTGTTTTATGGTACCGAGTTAAGTATCACGATGAATAAAGCTCTGCAGTTTACTGAGTTTTACTGGCCTAAGTCAGGCGGTGCACAATACCTGCCCGAACCTAAGGCTGACAAGGTATGTATAGAATCGCTCAATGATTACAGTGCCAAACTGTATATAGCAGATGTAGATAAGTCTTATATGATTAAATACATCGATGAACTCAAGACAGCAGGCTTCCCCGGCAGTTATGACGATAAGAATGAGAAGTTCCGCTCAAAAAAAGACAATGTTTCTGTAGATATTGAACTTCAGCGCGGCAGGATAATGTATTTTGATATATATATACTTTCCAAGTGATGTTTTTATAAAATCCTTCACAAGTTCAAGATAACAAATTATTACAAAAATGGCAGGTGCCCAAACGGACATCTGCCATATTTTTTACTGATGTAATTCCTTATACTTTGCTGCCGATATACATTTGCTGTATACTTCACCGTCTACCATCTCTACTCCACGAGCTTCAAACATTTCACTTACTGAGCATACCTGATAGCCCTGCTGGATGAGCCATGCGATAACCTCACCGGCTGCTTCACGGGATGTCTTGTGGATGTCATGCATCAGGATGATGCCACCATCACTTGCCTGTTTCTTAAGCTCTGCCATAATGAGTTCTGTGCAGTTTGACTGGCTCTTGTATTTCCAATCAAGAGTATCTACTGACCAGAGGATCAGAGGACATTCAACATTCTGCTTTACAGTATCATTATATGCTCCGTAAGGAGGTCTGCAGATCAGTTCGTTATCTTTTCCGATAAGATCTTTAAGTAAATCTTCGTTTCCGTTTACTTCATCATCGATTCTTTCAGCAGAAATCTTATTGAGCTGTGGATGTGTCTTTGTATGGTTTGCTACTTCATTACCTGAGTTATATACCTGACGAACGATGTCGGGATATGTAGCAAATCCGGGTGCATTCTTGTAATTCATAAAGAATGTAGCTGTTACACCGTATGATGCAAGTGTCTCAAGCAGATCAGGTGTACCTGCACAGGGACCGTCATCAAATGTAAGAGCAATGATGGGCTTTGTAGGATCGATCACTCTTTTCTGTACATCGGGTGCATTTACTGTTACTTTACAGCTGTAAGTCCTACCTGAAGCATTTATGGTAGCTGTTATCGTACATTCACCCTTTACAAGTCCAACTACCCAACCCTTTTTAGAAACCTTAGCAACTGCTCTGTCACTGCTGCTCCATGTAATATCCTCTATAGCAAAATTGCCGTTCTTAAGCTTTAACTTCTGCCATTCACCGGTCTCCAGTGTAATAGACTTTTTGTTGATCTTTACTTTCTTTGCTGCCTGTACTTTATTAAGTCCGAGGGGTAAAAACAGACTAATGAGCAATGCGCATACTGTCAGCAAACTGAAAGCTTTAATGATACTTTTTTTCAATTTATCGTCCTCCTATATTACTTATATTTTAAAAATATTCTTCTTTTGTCATTCTAAATGAGATGAAGAATCTTATTCAATATCATACTAATACAGCTCGTCTAATCTCACTCATCATATATAACGATCCTGTAATTATGATAGGCATTTTGTTGTTATAACACTCTCTGTCAAGTTTTAATGCAGCTTTAACAGCATCCGCAGGAGTTTTCTCCGCATAAATATCCATGTCCAATAATCTGTGTGACTTATCATCAATGATCAGATCATCACTGTTGGATAACTCCGAAAAACATTTACATATCTCTTCGGTATTCAAACGTCTCGGATTGGCAGGTTCTGTAGCTACGACTTTCGCTGTATAAGGATAAAGCTGTCTGAAAACATCCTTATAATCTTTGTCAGCCATTATACCGATAACAAATATTGCTTTACTTATGCCTTCTGAGTCCAGTGAATCACACAATGCCTTGGCACACTGAAGGTTATGTCCGCCATCTGCTATGATCAATGGCTCCTTGCACAAGGTTTCAAATCTGCCCGGCCAGGTAACATTTTTCAAGCCATTTATTATATTATTATATGTTATCTTAAATCCCTTTGAAGCCAGCTCCATGACTGCAGCTAAGGCTACCATACCGTTTCTCTTCTGGAAACTGCCTTTAAGAGCTATACTACTTGTTATTAACGGCATATTTAACCAGACTTTTTCATTTTCCAAAACAGGATCATTGTCCGGGAAGCCGGGATTATAATAACTCATAGTACCAAACTCTATATAGTCCGGAGTTATCAGCTTTGCATTCTTTGATTTGCATACACGCTTGATGGTTTTTATAGCATCTATATCTGAAGGATAAGCAATAACAGTATCGTTTTTAATAATGATACCACATTTCTGCTTAGCTATATCTTTAATAGTATCTCCCAATAGCTTTGTATGATCAAGTCCTATGTTTGCGATGATGCTAAGCTCTTTTTCATCAAATATATTGGTAGCATCGGTCAATCCGCCCAGTCCACACTCAACAATGGCAAAGTCACAATTCTTTCTGGCGAAATATTCCATAGCCATGGCAAATGAAAATTCGAACTCCGTAGGCTTTTCTTCCATAGGAACGCCTTCAACTGCTCGTTTGGCAATACCTGCTATCAATGCATACTCATCATCAGTGGCATCGACTCCGTTAACACATAGATACTCATTTTTCTTCTCTAAGTACGGCGAGTTGAAAATGCCCACTGTATATCCGGCCGCTTTCAGTATACTCATTATCATCCTGGATATGGAGCCCTTACCGTTTGTACCGGCTATATGGATGATGCTCATACACTTCTGAGGGTTATCCAAGCGTTTTAAGAGCTCTTTTATACGGGACAGTCCGTATACCGAGCCGGATGTTAAGTTGTTATTTATATAATTAAGTGATTCTAAATATGTCATAATTCAAATAAAAATGACGCCCATCCTAAGACAGGCGTCATAACTATTACTTTCTAAGACCGAGCTTCTCGATAAGAGCACGATATTCTGTGATGTCTGTCTTTTTAAGGTACTCAAGGAGACCACGTCTCTGACCTACCATCATAAGAAGACCACGTCTGGAATGATGATCCTTCTTGTGAACCTTAAGATGCTCTGTGAGCTCATTGATTCTAGCGGTAAGGATTGCTACCTGTACCTGTGTAGAACCGGTATCCTGAGGATTCTTTCCATACTCAGCGATGATCGCTGCTTTCTTTTCCTTTGTAATCATGTCTTTTTCCTCCTTGTGATTATTCTTCCGCCTTTTATAAAGGCGTTATGGATAAGATTTTCATCTCATCCAAGGTTAGACGACTCAAGTAAGCACTACGCTTACATAACTAAGTAACCGGTTGGAGTCTCCGGAAACTGAGTCAGAGTCCTGAAACATTGGTATTTTACATTATAGATCTTTATTTGTCAAGAAAAAAATCAAAATTTTTCATTAAAATACAATCTTGCATATAATAGTGGCCACTATAGACAAAAGTATTGAAAGCAACAGGCATGGTACAATATTCAGACGGATAATCCTGCCTTCTTTTCCCGAGATGTTTGTCGTTGCACATGCAGACACAACATTGTTTACACATATCATATTACCTATAGCACCGCCGGTATTCTGCAGCGCCAGTATAATAACCTGCGGTAAACCTATCAGAGTAGCTGTTTCAAACTGTAGTCCGGAAAACAAGGTATTTGAAACAGTATTGGATCCAGATATAAAAGATCCTGTAACTCCGACAAGAGGTGCTACCCACATATAAATGTCCTTAAACAGATATCCCAGGCCGTCTGCCATCATAGTCAGCATCGAGCCAAGTCCGGCAGTTTTATCATTCATAAGATATGTTACCTGTACAGCATCATTTGCGGAGTTCCTGAGTACATATACCATAGACACGCCGAAAAGCAAAGGAATAGCCGCACCTCGTACCTGATCCAGGCTCTTTAACCATGCCTTTTTAACATAAACCTTTCTCATACGAAGTATCAGAATTGATAACAGTGCAATAATGATAAATAACACTCCGGGGTTCCAAAGGAATGCAAAACTCCAAAATGTACCACCGTTCCCATCAGGAATGGTCAGTTTTATATTCTTAAGCTTACCTGCCCAGCTATCAGGCTTTAAGGATGACACAACTCTGGTAAGAGCTAGACATAATCCAATCATGATATACGGTATCCAAGCTCTCAGTATCGGTACTCCCAACAGAAAATCCTTTCTTTTCAGCCTCTTGATCAAACTCTGCTGCTTCCAGTAGTCGTTTAATTCTTTATCAAGCTCCTTCATCTGCAGACTTTCATCTGCAAGTATCTTTTCAATCTCTTTGTCCTTTTCCTTATTTATAACGTCAATTTCAATATCCATCTTTGCATAAGCTTTTTCAAATCTCTTTTCTAAAGACTCACGCAGTTTTCTGATAAGCTTTGGAGTAAAGGAATCATCCTTTGCTTTCTCATAAACTCTCTCACTGAACTCCCATTTATCCTTCGGGATAAGGAATCCTTTTTTAGATGTAGCGATAACTACAACCATGGATATAGCCGAAGCACCGAGAGAAACAAGCTCAGGGCCAACAAATCTGGCAATGGCAAGATATATTCCGTCAAAAAGCAGGGTTACATAGATCAGAAACGGAATCATATTCAGGACATATTTCATTTTCCTTTTCTGAGGATCTGTAGAAAAGACAAAAACCTGTATAAAAATAACAACGACATGCACAAGGAAAGTACATAATGCAAGTAAAAGCGCCGAATAAAAAGTTATATCAGATGCAAATGTTTCCTTAACCAAGCCGTTTTGTGCAAGTGAATCAGAAACAATTGTAATAGCTGTGTTGGTAGGAGTACCGCAAGCTCCGAATGATACAGGCACAGAATTGTATATCAGTGCGAAAACCGTAGCAGCGACAGGATCAAAGCCAAGAGAAACCATCATCGGTCCGACAAGAGCAGCAGGCGTACCAAAACCGGCTGCGCCTTCGATAAACGCTCCAAAGAGGAATCCTACTATAACAGCCTGTACTCTCGCATCCGGCGTAACTCCTCTGAACATACCTTTTATGGAATCCATAGCACCTGATTCAGACAGGGTATTCATGATGAGTACAGCACCGAATATTATCAGAAGTACAGAAACACTTTCCAAAAAACCGACAACAGTCTGTTTTAACAGACCTCCAAAGCTCATCTGCCAGAATATAAAAGCCAGGGCACAGCAAACAAGCCATGCCCCGGGAATAGCTCTCTTAGCCTTTATATTAAATACGGTCATCAGAACAATAACCAATACAATTGGAATGAAGGCAATTATAGCATACATATATTATTCTCCCCAAATATATTAAAAATATTTATCCATATCCTTAAGAACATCTTTATATTCTTCGATATGAGGGAAAAATCTGGTCCTGGCACCCTCGATTATTTCTTTTTTGAGATCCTCGTCCAACTGAGAATGCTTTGCACACAGAACAATATAACGTATATTACCTATAACACTTGCTATCATATTGATCTTATCCCTGTCTTCCTGAGTTGCAGGGTTAAAATAATATGTAACAAGATCATCCCATAAATCATATGAGAAGCTTATATCATCCGGCATAAAGCCAAATACAACCTTAATGGTAAATTTAGTAACCGGATGATCTGCCAAAAGCTTGTAATGGAAATAAGCAGTTCCTATATCAATAACCGGATTACCCTTACCTATATCAGCCATATCAACCAAAACAAGTTCATCATTCTGCATCATAATATTTCCAACATGGAAATCACAATGTACAAATGTATCTCTTTTCGGGATAAGGCTTATCAATTCAAGCAGGCCCTTTACCTCTTCATCTGTCAGCAAATATTCCAGCTTATGTATCCAGGTTTCATAAAGAGAAATAACATCTTGAAAACTTTCAGGCATTTTTAACTGATGAAGCTCCTTCATCAAAAGCGCATATTTCTTTCTATATTCTGGCGCTTTATCAGGATTATCACGTAAAAACACCGGCAGAGGTGATGCATCTATCAGCTCATACATAGTACCGAAGCATTCTCCGCATTTAACAATATCAAAAGCTATTGCGGTCGGGATACCGTTTACAAAAGCTGCTTTAGCATGCTCCTGTTCTGACTTAACACGATCAAATCCGATCTTTTTGTCAAATATCTTAACTATTGTATCATCGTTTATCCTGTAAACCTTAGAGCTTGCTCCCTGCCCTATAAGCTTACATCCGTCAACACTAACCTCACGAATTCTCTTTTGTACATCAAACATATTAATAAATCCTGTAACATCAAGGATATCATATATTTCTAAGGATGTGTTGATTATCTTTAGTTTCTGTTCTTTCTTTTTCTGAAGCTTTAGTAATACCCTGAGGCCGGCTGAAGAAATATACTCTAGTTTCTCTGCATTAAGGATAACATCCTCATTTGGAAACTTCTCCAGAGCCTCAGTTATCTTACTGTCAAGTTCCGCAGAACTGTTTGAATCTATTCTGCCATTCAGAAATATAGTTAAAATTTTATCGCTACACTCATATATCGTCCCCATAATACTACCCCCATAGATATATAACTTTATAAACTATTAGTAATATTATAGACAATTACGGCAAATCTGTCAAGTTTTTTGTTAATTCACATTAGTTTCAGTACTGTTCTTATACTTTTTTTCTACATAACTGTAAATTGCACTGATCACGAAGCAAAGCACACCACTCAAGAAGAAGCTCAAAGCATGTCCTATTGTGTTTTCGTAAGAAATATCGATCATTACGAGCTTTACTACACATACCAGTGAAAGTACCAGGCCGTAGATTCTCAGGCCCTTCAGTTTGTAGATAAATCCTATGCTTATCAGTATGATGGATAACAGGAATACCAGGATACTCAGGATGTTATCCGTCATCTTGAAAGAAGCAAGTATAGTTATGATCAGTATTGTGGATTTAATACCAACATAGATAGCTCCCAAGCCATCCCATTTCTTAAGAAGGCTCAATGAATTGATCATAAACAATGCTATCGCAGTTATAACTATTATCCAATGAACTAGTGTATCCTCTGCCAGCATCATTATAAACAGTGAATAGCTCATCATTATAGCGTTAACTACATAACCTGTGATGATAAAGCCCTTGTCATCCTCATTGATCTCCCAGTTTTTGCGATAAGGAGTCTTTATAGCCAGAGCATTTATAAATCCGACTACCAATAGTACCAATGTAGGCAGCCATTCGAAATTATCAGGGTCTATCTTTACCATACTGATTGTTTCAGTTATACCGATAAGGAAAGTCAGGTATGAAAGTATCTTCATTACCAGGCTGTACTGGCTGTTCTTAACATACATAAAGATATTTATCAGTGCAAACAGACCTACGAACGATACGAGCTGTAATACAGTATTTGAGTCAAAGCAGACTAGTAAGAATATATTTAAAACCAATCCGCCGTATTTGTAGAATACATCATTAAAGACATATCCGTAAATGATCATGGCGGCTGCAGCTACCAGGAAGCCTACATTTACATTGATAAGTTCAGATGCTACTATCTTGTATGTGATAAATACCATCATACATCCAATCCAGATGTAAGTACTGACACCCTTCTGCCTCTCAAGTTTCATGATAAAATATGCTTCAACGATAATTATAAGTACAGCATATACTATGATACCGACGATGAGTGATATCTTATCATCATAGTCCGGATTATAGAATAATAACTGTGCGCCAATGCCTAAAAGTATTGAATAGCCTAATCCGAACAATCCGATCCAGGCGTTGTTTTCTTTCTTTGTCTTTATGAGATTTAAACCTATCATAGCTGCAAAGAAAACACAAAGGATTATGATTACAGGTATAGCTTTTCCTGCCAGTCTGTCACTGTCTACCATTGCAGTAATTGATGACATATACTTATACGGTCTTAATACATAATATCCGGCACAGATCATCAGAGGTATCGAACCTATGATAGCTGAACAATTGGATATAATGTATGAAGATGTGTCCATCTTTCCAAAGATCATAAATGCTATGGTACCGATCAGGAAAAATGCAAGTGTTACGTATAATTTTCCGGAATTAATATCTAAAATATTACCGATCGGCACTTCAAATATATGAGGTAAAAAGCATTGCGAAGTTCCAAAAAAGACTGCTATGGTTATACCACAATATCCAATAACTTCAAACAATATCTTTTTATGCTTGCTCAGGAGCAATATTCCTGCTGTCCATACAGCGAGCAATATAAACAGAGCTGTATATCCTATGATTTCGAAGTAAACATTTCCGATAAACAGAGTAATGTATACAGCACCCATTCCACATGCGCCAAGTGCCAGCCAGAAAGTGTTATCTTTCTTTTTAAACCACTTAACTAAACCAAATACTGTGATACCGATGCTTGCTGCTAAAGTCATATAGAACTTAACTTCTTTGGTCAGCTTAGGCAGTATCAATGTTGCAAAGAGTATCAAACTGATAAAGATCAGGACTGATGCTGCTATCGCCATGATATTTTTACCAAAGATATTCTCAATGCTCATGGCAGGCTTATGATTCTGTGGTTTTGCAGTTTGAGGACCGTTCTGTGCACCATTCTGATTTCTATTCTGATAACTATACTGGTTATGGGGTGCTGAATATACCGGTTGTCCCTGAGGAGCACGGTTTTGAATGGCAGGACCTTGAGGCGGAATATTTTGTGGTCTATTATTTTGATTCACAGAGTTCTGATTATTTCTGTTAATTTGAGCTCCCTGCGGAGGAATATTGGCTCCTTGAGGAGGTATACTCACATTCTGAGGTGGCACATTCTGAGGTTTGTTTTGATTTGTAGGTCCTTGATTAACTGTGCCCTGAGATACTGTACTCTGAGGTGGCAAATTCTGAGGTCTGTTCTGATTTACAGTTCCTTGATTATATGCCCCCTGATTTACAGGTGCTCCAGCCTGATACGGAGCCTGAGCATTTTGTTTTGCCAAACGTAATTCTCGATCAATATAATTAAGATTTTCAATTACATTGGTCATAACATCTTGACACTGTTTTAGTCTTATTTCCAAATCTTTAATGTCAGCCATACTTACTCCTTTCCAATCACTTAGTGATTTATAATGTATTGCTGTCATGCACTCATTATATCCATTTGAAAATAGTAACACATCAACAAAATTAACTATAAATTGGT
>JAEEVK010000063.1 GCA_016287095.1 Lachnospiraceae bacterium | reverse complement strand
TGAATCAAAGCATGGATTAATCCATATGGCATTGCATCCAAGCTCCATTATATATGGCAGTTTTTCTGTGATACCGTTGATATCTCCTATACCATCCCCATCGGTATCCTTAAAACTCTGCGGATAAATCTCGTAAAATACTGCATCATCAAGCCATTCCGGTCGTTTGCTCATGGTCTATGTTCTCCTTTAAAATTCTACTCTCCAGTTACATTGCTTTATGAATAAAACTCTTCCCCTGTATCCAAACAAATCGCAGCCAGCCTACCACTGGGGAATGGTGCCCCACAGTCAATTGCAATATGATTATTTTTCTTATAAATATACCCAGGCTTAGGGTTACCCTCTATGGTTTGAGTAGGAGTATGCCCGGTTACTACGTATGTATCTTCAAAATACTGTGTATCGTAATCCGGTCTCTCCCATACAAGGTCATTTAAGGAATAATCCTCGATATCTTTCTCCGGAGAGTAGTTACCTAAACCTGCATGTACAAGTAGGTATTTTTGCCCTGTAACTGTTAATTCCTCATATATCGAAAAATCCTTAATAAAATCTATAACATCATGCTTTAAATCTGCATCTAGTTTATAGAACTCCTCAAGCGTCGTGTCACTGCCGTTATACTGCCAGGTAAGCAGGTTGTTTACCATGTTTTCGTCCATTTCATTTATGGACTTATCTGTTATTTCCTTTATTAGAAATTCTAAACATTCTAATGCCATAAGCTCATGGTTTCCCACAAGACATATAACATTGGGCATATTCATAAGCATCAAAAGCGTTTTTATTGGATGCGGCCCCCTATCGACAACATCTCCTAAAACATACAGAGTGTCAGCATCCTTAAACTTGATCTTCTTAAGCAGTTCCACGAACTTATCGTATTCTCCATGGATATCAGATATCACATATGTTGAAATAATTATCACCCCAAATCCTATCTTTTTCTTTTATCATTTTTATCACTACTTCAATATCTTCTCTATCTGCGCTAATGTTGCCTCTGGCAGGATTTTTTTGAAATGCTTTACTACCTTTTCGTAAGATTCTTCGGGACTATGTTTATATACTGCATCGGTAAATTTAGTCCCAAAATGCTTTTCAGGAGTAGTGAATTCAGCTATGCCCCAGCCGTATCTGTCTCCGTTTTTATCTGTAGCATATTTAAAGTCACTTGTTATTACATAGCACAGTTTCTGCAATTTTGTGATGGTGCCGTCAAATCCTTTTCTTCCGTTTTTGCTATAGTTTCCGATTTTCTTCAAAGGCTTTGAGAGTATTGGTGAATATTCATCTACAAATTCGAACAGTTCTTTTTCATTGCGGGATGCCAGTCCGTCATCATACCTGGCATCAAAATCATAACCGTCTCTACGGAAATTTGCGAAGTCAGGAAACCATTTGGAACTGATGTACATTGCTTTGTTTTTCAGGAATTTTCCGTAGGCGCACCCACTTTTTCTAATAACCGGTCCCTTCCATTCCCATGCTTCCCATGGGGCACTGCCAAAATACCAGCATCTGTCGGTTATATGCTCTTCCAACGAAAAGCCCTTTATATCATTTACAAAAAACGGGACAAAACCTACCTCATCTATCAGTTTGATGAGTTCTTCCATAGAGTCAATTTTAAAATTATCCGAGTATGTTGTCATTTGTCAGCTCCATTTCTTAGGGAACATCAGTCCATTTTGATTCGTCATCGCCAATAGTCCTGCGCTACATGTATAAATATAGCAGAGTTGCCTGCAAGCTTCTCTGCTATTATTGAATACACCTCACTTGTCAGCCTCGCTGACACTTTCCACTTAAAATAGAAGGCTTATTATCAGGTATTTTCTATTTGTCCGCGATATCCGTCTCCGTGATAGTCATAAGTTCTTCATCGGTTATGTTTTCATCGGTCATAACACGTGATGCCTGATTAGAGATAATGGTCTCAAACATGTTTCTTATGTCACGGGCATTGGAGAACTGTTCGTTTTTGTTCGCTACATGAGTCTCAATCTTCTGGCGGATGATCTTTGCTGCCTCATCGCTCAGCTTGTACTCGTATTTGTCGCAAAGTGATGAGAATATCTGTACCAGTTCCTCTGAAGAATAATCAGGGAAGTGGATGTATTTGTTAAATCTGGACTTGAGTCCGGGGTTGGAATTGATAAACTCCTTCATAAGGTCCGGATATCCGGCTACTATGACAATGAAGTTATCCCTTCTCTTTTCCATGAGGTTGATAAGAGTGTCGATAGCCTCCTGGCCGTAATCATTTCCCTTCTTTGCGAGGGTGTATGCCTCGTCTATGAAAAGGATACCGCCATTTGCCTCGTCGATCTTTTCCTGAGTCTTGATAGCAGTCTGTCCGACATATCCCGCTACCAGTCCGGCACGGTCAACTTCTACGAGCTGACCCTTAGAAAGTACTCCTATTTCTTTGTATATATCAGCCATGATCCTGGCTACTGTCGTTTTACCTGTACCGGGGTTACCGGTAAATACCATATGTAAGGATACAGGCAGGGACTTCATACCCTTTTCCTTACGGAGCTTCTGCATCTTTACCAGATTGATGAGCTCTCTTACATCCTTCTTGATGGTCTCCATACCGATGAGCTCATCGAGGTCTGCCATCGCAGAATGGCTGGTATCATTGGTCTGCAGAGCACTCTTTTCATCGATAGCGTTTTCAGCTTTTAACCTGTCAAGCTCCTCGACAGCACCCTGATTACCGTTAGCCGCCGAACGTCTCAGCCAGTCCAGAGCCTCACCGATATTCATATGGATATTGTAACCGTGAGAAAGAATATATTCAGCCTTCTCCGAAGCCTCCTGGTCTCCCTGGAGAGCCGCACGCATATACCACTCAAACGCCGCCTCTATATTAGGTGTGATGTTCTCCTCTTTAAATCCGTCCTCATAAAGCTCGCCCACATAGCGCTGAGCCCTTGCATTTCCACCAAGAGCAGCCTTTAAGTACCACATCCTGGCCTTACGCCTGTCAGTATCGGTACCTCTGCCGTTTTCAAAGAATACCGCAACCCTGTACTGTGCAGCAACTATACCCTTTTGAGCAGCCTCCAGGTAATATACAAAGGACTTTGAATCATCATGGATGATGCCCTGGCCTTCTTCGTATATTATGCCAAGTCTGTATGCAGCCTTTGCATGCTCCTCAGCATCATCGGAAAATTTATGAGCGTTACGATAATACTTTACAGCCTCCGAGCATTCCCCACGTCTCTCACGCAGGATGCCCATATAGTAATAGGAAGAAATATCGTTAAGGATATTTGCTTCCGTCATAAGCTCCAAAGCCTTATCCTGGTTCTCCTCTACACCGTTTCCTTCCATGTATAAAAGTCCGAGACTAACCAAAGCCTTGGCATTACTTGTATCATATTTTACGGTATCGGTAAGATATGCCGCCGCCTTCTGGTAATTAACCTTTGTACCCCTGCCCAGGCGGTACATCTCTCCCAGATAATACAGAGAGTCGATGCTGCCCTTCTGGTTCGCATTTTCATAACAAGCCAGAGCCTTTACATAGTCCTGCTGCACACCATATCCGAGCTCATAGCAAAAGCCCAAAAACAGATTGGCTATCGGCAGATTGGCAAAAGGCATCTTGTGACACCATGAGATGATCTTATCAGAAGGTATGGACCTGATATTCTGTTTTGTAACCTGCAGGGAAAGATGAAATCTGGCATCATTGTTACCCTTTTTTATCTCGTCTGTCAGATAGTCAAATTTCGCATCCGTGGACATCTCCGCCCAATGAGCAGGATCTGCTTCATATAATGGTTTGTAGTTATCAACTGTCAATTTCATTTTGCAAACCCATTAACCTCTCCGTTTTATTTGATAAGTTTTTATATCGCTGTCTTCGTTTTCAAAATTGTGAACAGCCACATTAGTCCTTTTTACAATGCCTTCTCCGAGAAATGATTCCGCCAGCTCAGCAAAAGCCTTCGGTCCGTCGCTTACATAAAATTCATGCTCTGGTATTCTCTCTTCCTCACATAAAAGATCATTTTCCTCTAAGAGATATCTGAATTCCTTTGCACATTCAAAAGCCGGATTGACAAGAGTTATGCCCTCACCCGTGATTTTACCTATCTCTCCTGCAAGTATAGGATAATGTGTGCATCCGAGCACAAGTGCATCTATTTCCTTTTCTACCAGCTCATCAAGATATCTGTGTATCACCTGTCTTGTGATATCATCTGATATCCACCCCTCTTCAACCAACGGTACAAAGAGCGGGCAGGCCTTTCCGAAAACCTGTATGTCAGGATTTGTCTTGTGTAAAAACTCTTTATATATGCCGCTGTTTATAGTAGCACGGGTACCAATTACTCCGATCTTATTGCATTTAGTGACCTCTGCCGCTGCCTTAGCGCCGGGCTTTACTACACCTATGATTGGGATCTCGAGCTCCGACTTTAAAGCATCAAGAGCCAGCGCGCTCGCAGTATTGCAGGCTATAACTATGGCCTTTACCTTTTTCTCGAGCAGGAACCGCACTATCTGTCTGGAATACATGATAACAGTACCGGCTGATTTATTACCATATGGCACCCTGGCGGTATCACCAAAATATATAATTTTCTCATTAGGCAGGCTCGCCATCAGTTCTTTTACAACCGTAGTGCCACCGATACCTGAATCAAATACTCCTATAGGAGCCGATGATGACATGACTCACACTCCTTATATTTTATCGCTAAGTCATTACAAAATAATAATTAAATAATTACAGACATGCACGAATCTTAGCTGCATACTCCTCAGCCTCACCGTCTGCATACGAAAGATGCTCCCAAGGAACCATAACCTTATCATCCTTGTATCTGGGGATCAGATGTATGTGCAGATGGAACACTGACTGCCAAGCAGCCTCTCCGGAGTTTTGTAAAAGATTGATACCATCACAGTTAAAAGCTTTCTTCTGTGCGTTAGCAATCTTTGAAGCAAGAATCAATGCCTTAGAAGCCACATCAGGATCTATCGAGAGCAGATCAGCACAATGCTTCTTGGGTAATATAAGTACATGCCCCTTTGCAGCGGGTGAAATATCCATTATAGCCTTGAAATCAGCATCCTCATATACCACAGTTGAAGGGATGCTTCCATCTATTATCTTACAGAAAATACAGTTATCCATTATATTTCAAGCCTCCTGTTTATTGTTTAAAAATCTTTCTATGGGTATAAAATCTTATAAACCCTCTAAAATTATATTTTACACTCTTTTGTCAAATCTTGCAAGTGGTCTTGCAATTTTTTATACTATATATTACTATATTTCTATAGAGACTATTGCTATAGATAACATCTTTCATCCATTCGCAAGGAAAGCCCTGTATCTATCTGATCAGCAGGTTGACCGGAGCATTGCCCCCTTATAAAACTATAAAGCGTGCAGAGGATATGCTTCGGTTTCAGACGCATTTACACAAGGCAAAAATCGGTTATCCAAACCGATTTTTGAGCCGCAGCACAAGTGTGCCCGGTATCAAGCGGGCACACGGTTGCAAGCGTCCGCAGGGGAAATGCGGATGAAATCGTATAGCATATCCCTGCTAAGCGATTCCGAGTTTTATAAGGGGGCAATACTCTGGTCAACCGTCCCTCAGAAAGGAAACCCATGGAAACAGACAAGAAAATCCCTGTAAAAATAAAGATTACCGGCATCCACAGAAGTACAGATGCAACTCTATCGGATGCTCCGGATGAGACCGTCGAGGAATCCTTCGGTTTCTTAAGTATGCGAGGCAGCTCCATCTATATCGTTTACGAAACAAAGGAAGGAGAAGAAATCACAGTCAGTAACATGATCAAGATAAATCCGGAAACAAATGAAATTAAAAAGACCTCTACATTACGTAAAGGTACTATAACATCACCTGCATCAAGTCTGATGTATATCTCAGGCAGCAGCGGCACCGGTTTTTATACCACACCCTATGGCAGGCTTGACACCACTACCCATACAGATAAAGTCATGATAATAGAAAACGATAACAGTTTTATCTGCACCATGTCCGGAAACATGGAAATAAATAACAGCCCCGTTTCAGAATTTGATCTGAAGATCGAGGCTGTAATCATCTGATTATTTGCTCTTTTTTGCGGGTGCGGCGCTATCTGCTGCATCCTTATTTTTTTTACCCTTCTTACCGGTATCCTCCGGCTCGCTCTTCTTTTTCAGATTAGCGTACTTATCGGCAAGCTTCTGTCTGAAGGTCTTCTTTCCTTCCGGTACCAGGAGTCCTCCTCTGGCCCATTTAGCTTCCATGATGTAGATACCGTTGATAACACACTTAACCTCACGCTTTTCAGGAAGTACTGAAAAAGCCTTCTCATCACACATGAAAGTCATGATCCTAGGACCGATCTTAGCCTTTACTGTCGGTACCTTGGAACGTCTCAGATACTTAGGTGTCTGGTCTATGACTATCTGCGGGAATCCCGCATCTTTAATCCTTACCCTGTCCTTCTTTATGACGAAGAGTGATGTGGTCTGTGCATTGGCCTGCATCTGCTCCTGTGCTGCGTCCTGCTTTTTCTGGAGTTTCCTGCCGACAAAGTAGAGAGCTACAAGTCCTGCTAAGAGCACTCCCATTACAATTAAAACAACTATTCCCCAAGTAGGCATTTTATTACCACGCCATATAAGGCTTCCTTTCTAATAATATAAAATCAAAACAGCGAAAAATATTCTACCATCTTTTCTTAAAAAATGCAACCTCGAATTTCAATCACTATTTGAAATGCAGATACAATTAACCGATGAGCTTCTTGTCCTCTGCCAGCATATCTGCGATAATGCCCTGTACCTTGCCTGCCAGAGCCTTTTTCTCTTCACGTGTTATATTATCGAGATAGATGGGCTCTCCGAAATGAACCACTACCTTAGCCTTCTTTATCCAGGGCTTATGAAGCTCGTAAAGTGCGTCAGTGTTGGAAAATGCGATGGGTACTATAGGACAGCCTGATTTTTCAGCCACCTTGAAGCTGCCCTCCTTAAACGGAAGCATCTCCTCATTATGATTTCTGGTACCCTCCGGCATGATAAATACCGAATATCCTGCCTTTACATTATCAACTGCTGTTAAGATGGTCTTTAATCCCTGTCTCATATCGTCTCTGTCAAGGAAAAGACAGGTCATGTTTTTCATCCATAAAGAGAGTATAGGGAATTTCTTAACTTCCTTCTTTGCGATGAAACCGGTAACTCCTACAACATTCATATATCCGAGCGGAGTATCCGCATAGCTTCTGTGGTTTGATACATACAAAACCGGCTTATCCGTTGGTACAAGTTCTCTGCCGATAACAGTAGTTTTTGCTCCACATTCCCACATAAGCAACCTAAATGCTGCATTTACAAAGCTCTGTGAAAAAGAAGCGCATGCATGTTTATTAAACAGTCCTATGAGTGCTGCTACCAGATATACCGGGAATGTCAGTACCAACCATAGAAACATCGTAAATGCCACTAAAAAACTTCTCATTTATCGTACCTTCCCTTTCTTTAGTTTTTCTGGGTAGCCAGTTCGTCCAGCATCTTAGTGATGATCTCGGTAGCATCACGCTCGGTTGCCGTCTCCATTGCAGAGATGTATTTTTCCCTGTCATTGTTTACTATATCAATAGCTTTTAACAGCTTTTCATCACTCAGCTCTTCCTCATGGAGAACATAACTGTATCCACTCTTTTCAAAAGCCTCGGCATTGAGCACCTGGTCACCTCTTGAGCCTATAGAAAGCGGTATGAGGATGTTGGGCTTCTTTAATGCCAGAAGCTCCGATACCGCGTTGGCTCCGGCTCTTGAGATGACTATATCCGCTGCCGCAAACATGTCTTTTAAGTCATCGCTTATATACTCATACTGGCGCAGACCGTTTATATGGTCAAACTCCGGATCGGTTTTACCCTTTCCGCAGATATGGATAACCTGAAAGGTCTCAAGAAGCTTGGGCATTATGCCTCTCACTGCCTCATTTACACGCTGTGCTCCGGTAGAGCCTCCAACTATGAGTAATACCGGCATACCGTTTGTAAAATGGTTGATCTCTAAACCTCTTTCCCTTGTTCCAGTAAACAGCTCTTTCCTTAAAGGAGTACCGGTATGTACAGCTTTCCCTGCAGGCAGATGTGAAAGCGTAGCTGCAAAGTTACAGCATACCTTAGTAGCCTTTTTAATGCAGAGTTTGTTGGCAAGACCGGGAGTCATATCGGACTCATGGATAACTGCCGGGATGCCCCTTTTCTTAGCTGCGTATACTACAGGTACAGCCACAAAACCGCCTTTTGAAAATACAACATCGGGGTTGATTTCCTTTAACAGCTTCTTAGCCTGGAAATATCCCTTTATTACTCGGAACGGATCTGAGAAGTTTTTCCAGCTGAAATACCTGCGCAGCTTTCCTGAGGATATACCGTAATAAGGCACCTTCATGCCCTCTATCAGTCCCTTTTCTATACCGTCAAGGGATCCGATATACGTGATGTCATAGTTCATCTGTCTCAGTTTTTCTATAAGAGCCATATTGGGAGTAACATGTCCCGCAGTTCCTCCGCCTGTAAGCACTATCTTTTTCATAATACATACCTTTACTATATAAATTGATTATTTAACATTCATGAGTGCGGTAGCTAACTGGTCCGGACATGAAGTGGGCTTAAAACCGCATTTGATCCCTTTAAGTCTGTTCACGACCTCGTCGACTGTCATGCCTTCCACAAGCTTTGAAACACCCTGTGTGTTTCCGTTACAACCGCCGATAAATTTTACATCCTTTACTTTCTTTACTCCGTTTTCTTCATAAATATCAAATAATATCTTGCTGGCACATGTGCCTGTTGTTGTATATTCGTACATTTTGTTTCTCCTTTTTCCTTTGATACATTATCACTTACACAAACAAAAAACATCATCACTTTTGTTGTTTTTTAAAGAATTATTGTGAACGGACCGTCATTTACGAGCTCAACCTTCATGTCGGCTCCGAATTGTCCGGTTTGGACACTCTTGGCTTTTCCCTGACAGTACTCCACAAAATAGTCATAGAGTTTTTCTGCCATATCGGGTGGCGCTGCCAATGTGAAACCCGGACGGTTTGAGCTCGTATCGGCATACAGCGTAAATTGTGAAACCAGCAGCAGTTCACCGTCGACCTGAGCCAGCGAAAGATTTGTCTTACCGTTCTCGTCCTCAAATATGCGAAGCTTCAGCATCTTGTCCGCATATTTCCTTACCGTCTCTTCCGTATCTTCACGGCCTATGCCTATCAGTACCATGTAGCCTTTTCCGATGCTGCCGGAAACATTGCCGTCTATAGTGACAGAGGCACGGGTTACTCTCTGAATTATTAGTTTCATGCTTTAATCTCTTTCAAAAACGATGTTCCGTCTATGGTTATATCCAGTCCGAAATAATCAAGTATAGTAGCTCCTATGTCCGCAAAGGTGTCCCTTGTTCCAAGGTTTACACCATGTTTTAATTTCTTTCCGTATACTACGAGCGGTATATACTCTCTGGAGTGGTCCGTTGACGGAGTCACCGGATCACAGCCATGATCCGCGGTTATCATCAGGATATCATCGTCATTTAACTTATCTATGATCTCAGGGAGTCTCGAATCAAAATATGAAAGTGCCTTAGCATATCCCTCCGGATCATTTCTGTGTCCGTAAACCATATCAAAGTCTACAAGATTTGTAAATACAAGGCCGTTGATGTCCCTGTCCATGTACTCCAAGGTCTTGTTAATGCCGTCCTCGTTATCCACCGTACGGACATATTCGGTTATACCTTTTTCAGCAAATATATCTATGATCTTTCCTACTGAAAGAACATCAAAACCGTTTCCGGAAAGTACATCCAGCATAGTGTCCTTCGGAGGTACCAATGAAAAGTCATGCCTTCTGGGAGTTCTCTCATAAGGCCATTCTCCTTCAAAAGGACGCGCTATGACACGGCCTACGCCCAGATCTCCCTGGAGCAGTTCCCTGGCTATCCTGCAATATTCATATAGCTGCTCTATAGGGACTATTTTTTCATGTGCCGCTATCTGAAATACAGAATCCGCGGATGTATAAACGATGAGATCTCCTGTTTTCACATGCTCTTTTCCGTAGTCCTTTATAACTGCAGTCCCGGAATATGCTTTATTGCAAAGCATGCCGCGACCGGTCCTTCTGGAAAACTCTTGTATAAAGCTTTCCGGGAATCCCGAAGAAAATGTGGGCATGGGCTTTAATGATGTAAGCCCGGCTATTTCCCAATGTCCGGTGGTAGTATCCTTGCCCTTTGAACGCTCTGCAAGGCGGGAAACCGCATACATGGGCTTTTCGGGTATATCTGTATACATGTCGTCTATGCCTTTTATGTTAAAGAAACCGAGTTTCTTCATATTTGGCATATCCAAATATCCGCTTGTGGCTGCCGCCTTTACGGTATTGCTGCCTTCATCCCCAAAATCTGCAGCATCCGGAAGTTCCCCTACTCCCACACTGTCCATAACTATAAGAAATACGCGTTTCCCCATATATACCTCCTCTTTTTTTAGTTTACACTACCTATTATCCTACGAAACTTATAAATATGTTTCCGCTCTTTTTGAAATCCTTTATGGCATCGGATTTTGAAAGAGTTACTTTTGCTCCCTTTACGGGATCATACATTATCACATGACCCGCATCATAACCTAAAAGGACACACGCTTCACCATTTCCCCTGATAGCCAGTACGGGATGCTTTCTGTATGTGCAGTACAGCACTTCATCAAGTTCAGCACCGGTCAGATCAACAATGTATGGCTTCATATTTTCATTCATAAACTCAAAGATGCTGGTTTGGGATGAATTAAAGCCCGATGTGTCAAGTTCCTCTTTCCTGTAGCCGGCTATCATCTGCATTGCCGCCTTTACCGATGATACCTCTTCAGATGCTTTTACCGTTTCTACTCCCTGCAGCTCATTTCTGGGAGTCATGATACCTCTTTCCCAGATAAGCAGTCCGTCACGGTTTATAACTGTACCGGTCTCTTTATTGGCTGCCGCTATAACACTTGCAGCATTTGTTGATGATGCCACAACTTTTCCAAATGAGTACGCATAGTAACAACCTTCTTTTTCCTCAGGTTCAGGCAGTCTGGCTATGGTCTCATGATTGAGTACCATGTTTCTGGTACTCTTAAATGACGGTACGGTGTCTATTTCCGTATTTTCAGGAACGGCTATATAATACTCGGTAAGCATTCTGTCTGTTATATGCTTTACTATCTTAATTGAAGGTGTTTGTCTTTCAGGATTGTTCAGTATGGTGTCCGATTCTGCAGCTATGTAAGCGGTCCCTTCTTCATTTTTCTTTACTCTGGTCAGAGTGATTATATTCTCACCTATCTCTAACCCGGTTATATAATATCCCGGGTCAGAATATGTTTTTAAAATATTGTTTGCATTGTTTGCTATCACAAGCTTGTAATATGGCAGTTCAACACTTCCATCACGCTTTTTCAAGCCGTCTTCTTCCTGTCCGACACCGTATATTATGTTGTTGCCTATCAATCCAAACAGCTTCATCTGCCCTGTGGGAGATGCCGCGTTATATTCAAGACCGCTGTCCAAGTGCAGTATCCTGATATATTCCTGACCTTTTTTCAGATTCTTTTCATTCCAAGCCACATATGCCTCGTCTTCGCAGAAGAAAAGCTCACCCTCAGGTATATCCTTTGCTATTATTTCAAGTTCACCTGATGCAATTTTATATGAATACAGGTTATTATATATTGAAAAATAAAATACCTGATCCTCCGAATAGTACGCGAAATCTGCGAGGTCAGTCGTCAGTATCTGGTAGGAGCTGTTTATGGGCATGTACATTTTTTCTTCGCGGAGATTTTCCTTGTAATCATAGCTGTAAAGCACTATGCCCGTCCTGCCTTCGTACTCGCCCGCATTCATATAGCCGGCCAGGAAGAAATCCATCGTCCCGTCATCACGGATATTCAGGATCTTTATATCATAATTCCTAAATATTTCTCTTTCAAAATTTCTTTCGGCCATGCCAAAAGAAAATGCCTTTACGGCAGCATTATTTTCGGTATCATAAAATATCAGTTCACCGCCGTATACAAAAGCCTGATATTTTCCGTCGGGACTGGCTGCACCCGAAACCGCATTCTCGTCACAAATACCCAGTTTAAATTCACGTCTGGTCTTGGAGAAATTACTGATATCAAAGAATTCCTCCATATTTCTCTCATAGTTGTAAAGGTATATCTTTGTACCGGAAAGACCGATCCTATAGTCCTCCTCCAGCTTGTAATACTCCCTGCCAATCTCACTGTCCACACTTATTACATAATCTATCCTGAATGAAGCATAGTTTTCATAAAATTCAGTAATAGTCGGAGGCTGTTCGTAAACGATATCGGGATTCAGCTCTCCATAATTAACCAGAGAAAGTCTCGAGCGGATATTAACATTTGCAAAATTGGTATTATCACCGTCTCTTGAAGGCTCCAGCCATCCTAAAAGATCCTCTCCGTGCCTGCCGTTTTTATCAAGCAGTGATTTATGGAAATTGTTGACAAAATCTATTTTTTCATGAAGCTTATCATTCTCATAATACTTGAGTCTTGTATAATAATATATTCTCTTACTTGTATTTGTTATCAAAGTAAGCTTCAGTATATACTCGTCACCTACTTCATAGTTTTCTCTCAGTGAAAGCGTGATCCTCTTTCTACCCTTTGAATCCTCAAGTACTGTGATATCATCGGATTCTTTTTCCCTTCCTTCGATAGTAAAAATCTGATATTTCAGTTTTTTGACATCGCTTTCACCGGTTTTTATGTTTATGGTAATGCTTCTTTCCGAAGTAACCGGAGTTATGCATTCTCTGATTACCTGTGCGTCAAGATTGGCGGCATGGCCACGCAGAAGGTTCATTTCCTCTCCCTCTACCTCAAATGATATAAGAGGAAATGTTGCTTCCTTCATGGCGGTAGTCTTTAGTTCCTCTTCAAACAGGGTCTCCTTTATATCGCTGCTGAAAAAGAGACATGAAGCAATAAAAACCGCCAGGACCAGCAGGATTTTATATATCAGCTTAATCCCGTTCCTTTTTTTCTTTTTCATTATTATTCCCGTTTTCACCGAATAAAAGTTTTTGCAGGGTAGGATTTACATTCAGAAATTCTGCGGTTTTCTCATATCCGGTATGTTTCTTGATTTTTAATGGCTGCCTTACGGCACGTATAAGTATGTTTTTAGGGGTATGCTCCATATCGATAAACTCGAGTATCTGTGTCCTATACCCGGCCTCTTCGAGCATCTGTGCCCTTAATCCGTCTGTGATCAGTGCAGACATGCGCTCCTTTAATAACCCGTATTTTAATATAGGTGCTAAAGGCTCACATTTTATCTGGCGGTTTAGTTCATGCTGACAACAGGGTACACACAGGATAACCTTTGCTCCCCATTTTACGGCTTTTTCTAAAGCATAATCTGTTGCAGTATCGCACGCATGAAGGGTTACTACCATATCCGGAGAATTATCCTTCTGCATTTTATAACCGGCTATATCTCCTACATAGAAATGCAGATTATCATATCCGAATTTTTCTGCCAGTTTATTGCAATTTGCTATAACATCTTCCTTTAAGTCAAGTCCTACTATGTTTGTGCTTAACCCCTTTACCTCATTCAGATAGTAATATAATGCAAAGGTCAGGTATGATTTCCCACACCCGAAATCAATGATCCTTATCTCCCTGTCCTTGGGAAGATTGTCAAATATATCATCTACGAACTCCAGATATCTGTTAATCTGCCGGAATTTATCGTATTTCTGAGCTACTACCTTCCCGTTCTGAGTCATAACCCCCAGTTCAACAAGAAACGGAACCGGAGTTCCTTCCTGAAGAAGATATTTCTTCCGTCGGTTATGCTCGGGGGTCGAATCCATATCCAAATTAAAGCTCATGTCATTGGCCGGTCTTGCAGCTCCTAACTTTTTTACGGGATGCTCCTTAACGGTCATATGCCCCTTTTTGCTGACAAGCACTGTCAGTTTTCCTTTGCCCCCCTGTGCCTCCACAGCCAGGAACTGACTTCCTGTTACAGAATTTAACAGATCTGCCGCTCCGTCAAGGTCAAGATTTTCGTGAAACTCTTTCGGTCCTACGGTACGGGTAACCTGGTACATAACAGCACCTTTGACCTTTGTGGGACGTATCTTTAATTTACTGCACTCGCCGGACCCTTTTACAGGTTTGGAGGCTGTGGCATATTCAAATCCGTTTGAAAGATATTCTCTGTATTTTTCTGTCATTATACTTTTTCTCTATTCCAAATTAGCCTATGAAACAAGCCTGAAAGCCTGCAACTGAACATAAATATACATAGTATATAATACCACATCTTTTCGCTTCTTACAATAAAAATCGATAATTTCTAAAACGCAAAAAAATCCCGGCTAAAAAGCCGGGAATCATAAATCTTAATTATTCACATACGTAAGGCAGAATTGCAAGCTGACGAGCACGCTTAACAGCTACAGTGATTGCTCTCTGATGCTCTGCACATGTACCGGTGATTCTACGAGGAAGAATCTTGCCACGCTCTGAGATGTATCTCTTAAGCTTGTTGCCATCCTTGTAATCGATGCTGCCGATAGTCTTATCTGTACAGAATGCGCAAACCTTTTTTCTTCTGCGCACGATCTTCTTCTTCATTGAAGCATCCTTATCATTCTGCTCCTTGCCGTTAGTCTTATTAAAGGGCATTGCCATTACCTCCTATTTAATATACCGCGCCAAATCTCGCGGAACCGCTGCGAGGCTTAGTACCTAAGCCATGCATTAACCGAAGGGTAAACCTTCACCATCCATGCTCGGAATCTCCATAAATCCCTCAGGAGCACCTGAAGGAGCAGGAGCGGCCTGGCTGTTCTGGTATGACTGACCGCCGTTATATGCGGCGCCGGAACCTTCTGCTGCTGCCTTGCTTTCAGCAAATTCTATATTTTCAACATATATACGATTACGATATACTTTCTGGCCTTCCTTGTTTGTATAGTTATCATTCTGAAGTCTTCCGTCCAGAACAACCTTAGTACCCTTCTTTAAGTACTTCTCTACAAACTCAGCCTGCTTGCCAAATACTGTACAATCAAAGAAATCAGCATCCGGCTCGCCTTCACGCTTAAAGCGGCGATCTACAGCTATACTGAAGTTTCCAACAGCTACACCTGTTGCACCCTGTCCATAACGGGTCTCAGGGTCACGGGTAAGTCTACCCATCATTATAACCTTATTCATCTAGGACCTCCTATTATTCCTCGTCCCGTCTAACGCATAAGAACCTAAGCACATTGTCCTTGATACGAACTCTCTGTTCAATATCAGCAGGAGCGGTAGGCTCAGCATCGAACTGAATGAAATAGTAGTTGCCTTCAGACATCTTCTGAATATCATAAGCCAGCTTCTTGCGTCCTCCATCGATGATCTCGATGTTCTGTCCGCCTGCATTCGCTACGATCTCCTTACAAGAATCTACGACTGCGTTTCTAGCTTCATCTTCAAGCTTTGCACTGACAACTAATGCTAATTCGTACTTGTTCATAGTATCATGCACCTCCTTTTGGTCTCTGGCTTCCGATTTTACGGAAGCAAGGAAAAATATATCACAGAGTAGTATTCTACCACAGATATTTCAAATATGCAAGCACTTTTTTTATTCTTCTCTTTCACCACACATAGTACATTTGCCATCTTTATATTTGTGAGGAATTCTTGGAATAAACTCTTGTGCTATAAGTCTATAAGCACATGAAGAGCAATACTTTCCTTCTGTTAAGCCAGGCTCCTGACAAGTGGGTGCCACATATTTCTCAATTACCCATGTATGAACATGTCCATTCAAATCAGCTCCACACCTTACACATGTAACGCCACCGTTATAATCATGCCCTAAAGGTTCAATCGTCTCAGCAAATTTTAATACTTCTCCGCATATTTTACAATAAACATATTCAGTATAACCGGGGTCAATACATGTTGGCTCTTTTCCACTTACTGAAACATAGTCATGTATCTCCGGAATCTCACAACGTGTACAAAATCCATCGATAAAATTATGTCCTAAAGCTTTTAATTCTTTAGGTTTCATAAATACTTCCCCACAAGTACTACAATAAACTTTCTCAGTATATCCTGCTTCAGTACATGTAGGTTCTTTTGAAATCGATTCGAGAGTATGGGTATGCGGAGGTTTATAATCAGGATCCATCTCTCCACATACCTTGCACTTCCCATCTTTTCCATAATCATGTCCTTTTGCAGGAATTTTAGTCTGTGGAGTAAATACTACTCCGCATGTTTCACACTCTTCACCTGTTGATAGACCTTCTTCTGTACAAGTTGCAGAATACCCCTTCTTGTATATTATGGTATGTGTGTGAAAGTCTGCATTATATACTACACTTACATTACACTTATATTTTTTCCCTGAAGTATCCTTTACTGTTATTACGGTAGTACCTATTTTTTTCCCTGTAACATTTCCTTTTTTTGTTACTGTTGCTACACTTTTATCCGAAGACTTATAAGATGCCGCAACAGCACCCTTAAGTTTTAGCTTAAATTTCGCTCCTTCTTTTAATTCAAAAGAAGAATAATTTAATGTTCCTTTACCCTTTTTTGCTTCTACCGAAACAAACGGCACTATAGCATAAATCTCCAACGCTAAAACACAAAAAGCCAACACAAAACTAACAATCTTTTTCTCCACGGTTCATACTTCCTTTCTCATAACAATATATTGATATCATAAATAATTCTATATTTATTCTCTCAATATTCTTTAAAAGAATACCACCATTTTCAAAAAAATTCAAGCCTTGTAAAAAGTATTGTAATTATTTTAATAATATGATAAAATATGCATGTAAAAATTTAATAGAAAGAAGGGTATTTACCATGGATATTAAGGCTAAAATCGATGAAATCGTTGCAAAAATCAAAAGCGATCCTGCTATGATGGACAATTTCCAAAAGGATCCGGTAAAGACTGTTGAAGGCATTGCAGGTGTTGATCTTCCCGATGATCAGATCAATCCCGTGATTGAAGGCATCAAGGCTAAACTTGCAGGCGGAGCTCTTTCAGGCATCACAGATAAGATTACAGGTCTTTTTAGCAAATAATTTCAGATTTAAAAGGACTTCTTCGTTTGAAGAGGTCCTTTTTAAATTCAATAATGATATTTTCATCAGATTTCAGAAGAATTTTTTCTTCTTGAAGAAAATAATGCTTACGATCACAATTATCACACATACGGCTATAACTATCGGATAAGCTATCGGTACATCAAGCTCCGGCATATATTTAAAATTCATGCCGTACCATCCGACTATCAGCGTCAGAGGCATAAAAATGGTGGACACAACGGTAAGTATCGTCATTACCCTGTTTTGCTTAACCTCCAGCTGGGAATGATGCAAGTCCCTTACCTGCATAGTATGCTCTCTAAGTGAAGATACTATATCTCTGAGTCTCATTACACGCTCGGTGAACATTCTGAAATATCTCAGATTCTTTGAGCTGAAAAATCCATTCTCGTTTTCTTCCAGCTCCTGACCCAGATCGATCAGCTGTTCATAATGTGTTTTTAGATCCATAATGTCACTTCTAATCTCAACCAGGTCTTCCATAACTTCATCCTCGTAACCGTCAAGGATTTTATCTTCCATATCATCAAGTTTTTTGTCGTATTTTTCAAGTACCTTGATGTCATTGCTTATTATTTCTTCCAGAAAATCATAAATAAATCTTTCCAGACTCGGAGCTCTCCATTTTCTGGTATTTCGGATCGTCTCAATTATTTTTTCGGCAGTACCGTCATCATTAATAAAAACAATGCCCTGTTCATCAAGAGCAAACGAAAACTCATGATTTGCATCGGAAATACTGGCTCTGTCAGGGATGGAAAAACTGCCGGTGAGTGAATCATAGTTTACCTTGACACAGGAAACAGGGGCATTTGAAGGGTCAAATTCCATATCAATACCCATGTTAAAAAGTTCTGAGTTCCTTTTAAACTCCTCCTTGTCAACAGTAGCAACGTATATGTATTTTCTTTTTAGACATTCCTCATATGTAGCTTCTTCAAGCTTATCCTTGATCAAATAATACATAATCTTCTCCTATAACGGATATTTACATATATAATATATCATAATCTGTCTCTAAAAGAAATGCTTAACTTAAAAATAAGCAAAAAAA
>JAEEVK010000180.1 GCA_016287095.1 Lachnospiraceae bacterium | reverse complement strand
ACAGATGTAGCCAGAAATAAGAAGAAGGTACTCCTTTACGCTCCTACCTGGAGGGATAACGAATATATAGGCGGCGGATTTTATAAGTGTCCGTCAAAACCTGACTTTAAGAAACTGGAAGAAGAACTTGGAAAAGATTTTGTGATCATCGTTAAGCTGCATTATCTGATAAAGCTCAAAAAGGGTGACATACCTGAAGAATGTATAAAGAGCGGATTTGTCAGGGTATGCGGCAATGAGAAGGATATCGCTGAGTTATACTTAAAGGCAGATGGCCTGATCACGGATTACAGCTCTGTGTTCTTTGATTATTCGGTGCTTGAAAGACCGATATTTTTCTACTGCTATGATCTTGAAGCATACAGGGATGAATTAAGGGGCTTTTACTTAGACTTTGAAAAGATAGCTCCCGGACCGATCTCAACCAATGAGGATGAACTGGTAAGAGATATAAAATCCGCATTTAATCCTAAACAACAGGAATCCGGGGTTGAAGCATCGAAAAATGCAGACTGGCATAAAAAGATAGTTGAATTTAAGAAATGGTTTAATGAATACGATGACGGGCATGCATCAGAGAGAGTACTGAATATACTTTGTGGAGATAAAGTTAAGTAATTGTGGGATAAGAAAATCATAGGAAGGGGGACGCCATGAGCAGGAACGAAGCAATAATACGTGAAGCAAAACGCAAAACGCTCAGCTTTATGCATAATGCTGCTTATAAAACCGAAAGCTACAGGCTCAAGGCCATCCTTGAAGAATATGATCCTTCGGTCTGTATACAGAAAAAACCGGAACGGGTAAAGACGGTAACATTTATCATAACGCGAATGGTAAGATTTCACGGAGGACAGACCTCGATACTGCACTTGGGTACCGAACTTGAAAAACAGGGGTACAAGGTTTGCTATCTGTCCTGTAAGGAACAGTCTCCTGAAGAGATGGAGCTGTGTGCGAATGCAAACTTACCCGGGTATAAGGGCAGGGTGTTTGCTATAAACAGATATCTGGCCGCCATAAAGAGAGGTAAGATAAAGGAGCCGGATGTGGTGGTGGCTTCCTCGTGGGATACAGTATCGTTTGCATTGAAGTTTACCGACTCGTACAAGATGTATTTTGTACAGGATTATGAGCCTTTATTCTATAAATTCGGTGAAGAATATCTGATGTGCAGAAATACATATGCTCAAGGATTGCATATGGTTTCTTTGGGAGAGTGGAACCGCCGGATGATATTGAGGGAACTACAGGAAGACAATATTAACGGCGTGCTTAACGATAAAAACGATGATAATTCTCGTAAAAGAATTATCGAGTTAGATGTAGTCAGTTTCCCTTATGACAGTGAAGGTTATGAACATTTAGAAAGAAATTTTGAGGATTATCCTCGGAAAAATAAGATAACATTGGCAGTTTATCTGAAATACTATGGGAAGAGACTTCCGAATCTTATCCCGTATATGCTGGAAAATACAGCAGTTAAGCTTAAAGAAAAAGGTATTGAATTAGAGCTCCTTTATTTCGGTGAGGCTAAGACCTTTAGTCCTAGGGGAGGTAGGAATTTAGGTCAGTTAAGCAGGGAGGAATTAAAGGAACTATACAGAAAAGCAGATTTTGGCATGGTAGCCTCTATGAGCAATATATCTCTTGTACCATATGAGATGCATGCTTCGGGACTTCCGGTGATAGAGTTCGGTGATGGAAGCTATCCGTTCTTCTTTGGTCAGGACACTGCGATACTTACAAAAATAGGGGAGAAAGATATCGCAGATAAATTGCTGGATGCCATCAGTAATCCGGCAAAACTTAAAGAAATGGACAGATTAGCAAACTCAAAGCTTGAGGATTTAAGCTGGGAGAGGACTGCAAGTGAGTTCGGGGAGATACTGAAAGCATGTAAATGACAGACATGGCAGGAAGTAGTGATACAAATTGAGGAGGAAAAAGTTGGATATCAGGAGTGACGTGAAAAAAATAGCTCCCGAGGGTGCGGTAGAGACATACCGTTCGCTAAGGGAGAGTATAATAGAAAAAGAATTCAAGCTTTTCAGCAGTTTTAAGATAGAAAAGGATAAGGTTGTATTCTGCAATGTCTGGGGCTATGGGGATAACCCCAAGTGGATTGCGGAAAGCTATGTGCGCCTGCTGAAGAGGACTACAAATATGTCCAATTCTGCCATAGCGGACAAGGTGTATTTTATCACATCGAAACCTCCGCTAAAGGAAGAAATGAATGAGGAGGCCTCGTGCATAACATTTTTAAAGACAAACTCTAAGTCTGCCATATATGCACTTGCTACTGCGGGAGTGTGGGTGGACTGCAACCGTAAGGAAAGCTATATACAGAAGAGAAGAAATCAGATATATATCCAGACATGGCATGGAGGACTTCCGTTAAAGAGACTGGAACTCGATGCCAAGGATTATCTGCCGCCTGAGTACATACATAACGCATTGAGAGATACGGCAATGACGGATATCTATATCTCCAACAGTGAGTATTGCAACGAATTGTACAGGCGTGCATTTGGCTTTAAAAAGAAAATATTCTGCTTCGGATCGGCCAGGATGGATCCGCTTATCCGCCCGGTACGTTTCAGCGCGGGCGCTATGCGTGAAAAACTTCTTTCAAGGCTCCCTGAATCTGTATTCAGAAGGCTTTTGAATGAAGCATACATAAAGGCCTACAATCATAAGATGAATGAGAGTGCAAAAACCGGCGAACAGAAGGATCATTTAAGGATCAATATCGCGGTATATGCTCCTACCTATAGGGATATACCTTCGGAACCCTTAGAGAGAGGCAATGAACTGGGTGGAAGCATAATAAGCGCACTTGAGGAAAGATTTGGCGGAAAATTTGTCGTAGTCACAAGATTCCATCCGTTGGCAATGTCCAGAGTAAAGCATGCAAACGGAGCATATCTGCAGTTTGATGAGAAGGAAAGAATCATAGACGGAAATGAATTCAGCGATCTGTACTCCATAATGGCAGCAGCGGATGTGCTGATCACGGACTACTCCAACTGCATGTTTGAGATGTCATATGTGGGAAAACCGGTATTCTTATATGCTACTGACGTGGAGCAGTATGACGATACCCGTGGCATGTATTTTAACTACGAGGAGCTGCCCTTCCCGATAGCACATAATGAGAGAGAACTCTACGATAACATAATTGATTATGACAAAGAGGGCTATAAAGCCCGTCAACAGGCATTCTTTGAGGATATAGGAGTAACCGAGAGCGGAAAAGCATCTGAAAAGGTAGCTAAACTCATAGCCAGACTCATAGAGTAAAATCGAAGTTTTTATCAGATCCAGCCGCCGTCAAATGTTATAATCTGCCCTGTGAGGTATGACGGAGACTCGGCAATCTTAAAAACAACATCAGCAACTTCATCCGGAGACGCCATACGACCAAAAGGGATCTCATCCTTTAAGTCATTTAGATCCT
>JAEEVK010000062.1 GCA_016287095.1 Lachnospiraceae bacterium | reverse complement strand
ACTGGATGAAAATCTTGCCGAGGCGGCAATGGATCTCGGAGCTACACCCTGGCAGTCACTGACAAAGGTTATTGTGCCTCAGATAAAGCCGGGTATCATAAGCGGTGCACTCATAGCCTTTACAATGAGCTTTGATGACTTTGTAATTTCATATTTCGTAACTGGAAACGGCGTATCGAATATTTCGATACTTGTATATACAATGTCAAAGCGTGTTAATCCGTCGATCAACGCTTTATCCACATTGATAATACTTATCTTATCGGTATTTTTATTAATTGGTAATGTTATTCCTTCGCTTGCGAAGAAGAAAAAAGGATGATAGATATAGAAATTGGAGGACTTGAAAGAGATGAAAACAGTAAGGAAAATTGTAGCATTTGTGCTGATCGCGGTATTCTGCATGTCACTTGCGGGCTGCGGCAGTAAGGGAGAGGGCGGAGCCGAGGAGAAGTACGGCTCAAAGACCTTAAAGATCTTTTTGCCCGGAGAGTATATGTCAGAAAATCTGGTACCTGATTTTGAAAAGGAATTCGGAGTTAAGGTTATCGTTGAACTTTTTGATTCAAATGAAATGATGTATACCAAGTTTGCAGCAGGCGAGTCATATGATGTGTTGATCCCTTCCGATTATATGATCGAAAGACTTATCAAGGAAGAACAGCTTCAGAAGCTTGACAAATCCCTGATCCCCAACATGGCAAATCTTTCAGATCAGGTAAAGAATCTTGATTATGATGTGAACAATGATTATTCGGCACCTTACTTCTTTGGTACTGTTGGTATCGTTTATAATCATAACAATGTTTCTGAGGACGAGTTAAAGGCAAAGGGCTGGGATATCTTAAAGGATACCAAGTATGCCGGAAAAATTTATATGTACGACTCAGAGCGTGACGGTTTCATGGTAGCATTTAAGCAGCTCGGATATTCATGCAACAGCAGTGACGAGAATGAGATCAATGCCGCATACGATTGGCTCGTAGAATTAAACAAGACAATGAAGCCTGTTTATGTAACCGATGAGGTTATCGATTACATGATCAGCGGTAACAAGGATATGGCTATCGTTTACTCGGGTGACGCCGTTACCATCATTGATGAAAATGAGGATATGAGCTATTTTACACCTGATGAAGGTACAAATAAGTGGTGTGATGCCATGGTTATCCCTGCAAATGCTGAGAATCCCAAGCTTGCACATGAATTTATCAATTATGTATTAAGAGACAATGTATGTAAGGACAATACTCTGGCAGTAGGCTATGCTTCACCTAACAAGAACGTGCTTGATGAAGTAACCAAGGAAGGCGGAGACTTCGACGGTAATGTTGCATATCTTCCCAGAGAGTACGATAAGGACGAGATCTTCCACGAGAATGAGAAGCTTCGTAAAAAGCTTTCAGAGCTCTGGATCAAGGTTAAGGCAGCAAATTAAGATTTTTTGATATTATCAGGTGGGTTTATAAATGAATGAAATAATCCTTGAACTTTCAGCGTTATTTATAGCTCTGTTCTGTTTGATGGACTGTTTAAAGAAGAGAAAACGGCTTTACCTGCCGATTCCTTCCGGATGGGATAATAAATTACGGGACCAGCATTTTACATACATGGTCCTTCTTGTCACGCTTATGATATCTGCAGTAACCTCCTGCCTGGAGGTTTTACTGGAGAATTATTTCAGTCTCAGCGGACCGTTTATACTTAATCTCTTAAACGAGATCTATTTCGTTTTCCATCAGTTTATTTCATTCGTATTTACCTTATATATAATTAACATGACCAATGTGGGCAAGGAAAAGAGCAGGAGCTTCTTTGCTCTGTTCCTTACTCCTTTCTTTATCGGAGAAATACTTGTATTTTTAAACCCCGTCACCGGAATGCTCTTTTATATAGATGAGAACATGACCTATACCAGGGGCGGTCTCATTTGGGTGCTTTATGCCATAGCCGCTTTCTATGTACTGGTTGGTATAGTTTTCTTCATATTATATAAGAAGAGACTCTCCAGAATGGACCGTACAGCTACGCTGATCCTTATAACTATAGCTATCATGGGTATAGTTATTCAGGCATTATGGTCCATACCTGTCGAGCTTTTCTTCGAATCCATCGGATTTTTGGGATTCCTGCTTTTGCTTGAAGAAAAGGGCGGTGAAAGAGTACAGAAAACCGGCGGAAGGTTTAACAAGAGCTTTATAGTTGTAATTTCACTGATCTTTATTACTGTTATAACCATCAATATTAACCTTATTTATCATGCAGGTACCGACCAGACAGGAAAAATCGGTACCATACAGCTGGATAACATCAAGGGCAGCCTGCAGGAGACCATATCCGATGCGGAGGGAAATCTGCTCAGGTTTTCCATGGGTATGGAGCAGCTGATTGACAGAAATAACTTAGAGGAAATAGAGAAATACATCAGAGAGCAGAAGCAGTACAACAGTGACCTTACAGGCGGAAACTGCTTTAACGTATACGCCGCATCCTCTGACTGGACCATTATTCCTGATTTTGATATGCCCGAGGAATATCATGCCGTTGAGCGTGTATGGTATATCGGTGCAAAGCAGATGGGTGGGGAAATATATATATCAGAGCCTTATATCGATGCACTGACAAATGATCTGTGCTTTACCCTTTCGAATCTGTTGTCAGACGGAGATGTTGTAACCTCCATGGACTACACGTTTTCCAAGGTGCAGGATACCATCAATCTCATGAGCTCCTATGAGGATCAGACAGCGCTTATCGTTACAAAAGAAGGTACTATCCTCGGATGTTCGGACAGCGGACTGCTCGGAGAAAAGCTTTCGGATGTTTTACCTGAGTATACAGAGATATTTGACAGAGTAAAGGCTTCAAAAGAGCACGGAAGCTTTACAACTACACTTAACGGGAAAGACAGGATCATATTCAGTAACGAAACCAGTAACGGTTGGCAGCTGATACTGGTTGTTGACTATGATACCTTCTATGCTGATATTTACAGACAGATGATCATGCTCGGCGCGATCGATATCCTGATGGTGGCTGTTATCATAGTATTTTATATGGTAAGCCTTAACAATCAGGAAAAGGCTGAGGAATCATTAGCAGCGACCGAGAGCTTTATCTCAGGATTTTCCGAGGACTTCATGAGTCCCGTAAACAATATCGTAAAAACCAGTGAACTGTTGCTGCGGGAAGAAGAGAATGATCCGGCCAACTCTTTAAGAGATATAAGAGAATCGGGTATCCGTCTCAAAGAGATGATGAATGACCTTTTCTCGTACTCGAACATTTTAAAGAGTGAAGCGGAAAAGAAAAATGCCGAGAAAAAAGCTCCTGAAAAGAAGCGTACCTTCTCTAGTAAATATATAAGAAACGGTATCATCGGCATTCTGGCAGGTACACTTCTTGCAGGATTAATACTCTGCCTGGTTACCACTACCCGCTGGGGTGACACACGTATCAGTAAGGAAGCTGACAAGTACAACAGTGAGATAACACAGTGGATGCTGCAGCACCAGAGTATCCTGAGAATGTTTACCGATGTTATAGCAGCCGACCCCACAGTACTTGATGATTATGAAGCCGGTGTAAAATGGCTGAACGATATCGGACAGAATTATTCCGAAATGTCTGCCTGCTACATGGCTAACCCTTATAAAGAGCATGCCGTAACCATGAATAACGGCTGGGTACCCGATCCTGATTACCGTGTTGAACAGCGTCAGTGGTATATTGATACCGAACGTTCAGGTAACGGCTACAGTATTTCCGTACCGTATTATGATGCTCAGACCGGTCTGTACTGTATCACCTTCTCTCGTATTGTTTATTCAAAAGAAGGAGAGTTTTTGGGTATCTTTGCTATAGACTGTTACGTTGATAAGCTTATCGATGTTTTGGATGACAGCTATACAAAGGATGGCTATGCATTTCTGATCGATCCTGACGGTAATATCCTTAATCATCCGAATAAGGAATACGAGATGAGTGAGGAAACCTGTGTAAATATCGAGGATACTATCTATGCATCAGCATTCCATGACGGTGAGGTATTTGCTCTTAAGGATTATGATGGAAGCTATGTTTCATGTTACTCCGAAAAGAGTGAAATGTCCGGCTTTACCGTAATGGTAGTACAGCGCTGGTGGAGTATATATGGCTCTGTACTGATCATGGCGATCATCTTTGCGGTGATGCTGGTATTTAGTATCGGCATCGTAGTTGCCATGATCAACAGATTTATCAAATGGCAGGAGGAAGCAAACAAGCGTCTGGTTGAAGCTGCCGATGCGGCGGTTTCTGCAGGTAAGGCCAAATCAAGATTCCTGGCACAGATGTCACATGAGATCAGGACTCCTATCAATGCAGTGCTTGGTATGAACGAGATGATCCTGAGGGAATCAAATGATGATTCTATCAAGGAATATGCTGTAAATATACAGTCATCGGGTCGTAACCTGCTGAGCCTTATCAACTCAATACTTGACTTTTCAAAGATTGAGGAAGGTAAGATGGAGATCATCCCGGGCAAGTATGCTACCTCGACCTTGATCGAAACATTGATCAATTCTGTTTCACAGCGTGCAGAGGATAAGGGACTCATATTTGAGACTCATATTGACGAAAAGCTGCCTTCCGGTCTTTACGGAGATGATGTACGAGTAGCCCAGATCATAGTCAACCTGCTGACAAATGCTGTAAAATATACCAATAAGGGCCGTGTTGACCTTTATATTTCAGGTGAGAAAAAGGATGACAAGACCTTGAGCATGAGCGTAAAGGTCAAGGATACCGGTATCGGCATCAAGCAGGAAGACCTGGGCAAGATGTTTGAATCCTTTACCAGACTGGAAGAGACCAGAAACAGGGCCATTGAAGGCACCGGTCTTGGTATGTCCATCGTTATAAGACTACTCGAGATGATGGGATCAAAGCTGGAGGTAGAAAGTGAATACGGTAAAGGCTCTGAATTCTCATTTACCATAGACCAGATGATAACGGACATCACACCCTTGGGCAACTTTAAGCAGAAGAGTAAAGAATCCGTGGAGAATATCCAGAAGACCAAGTATCTGTATGCTCCCGATGCAAAGATACTCGTAGTAGACGATAACGAGATGAATCTCAAGGTTATGAAGAACCTTCTTAAACTTAATGCTATCAAGCCTGATATGGTCAGCTCGGGTGAAGAGGCATTGGAAAAGCTGAAGGTTGAGACCTACGATATCATACTGCTCGACCATATGATGCCTAAGATGGACGGTATTGAGACTCTGGAAAAGGCTAAGGAGAACTATCTGATAGGAGCTGATACCACTGTTATCGCTTTGACCGCAAATGCAGTAGTCGGAGCTAGGGAGACATACTTAAAGGCAGGCTTTGACGATTATCTTTCCAAGCCTGTTGAGATAAAGGCTTTGGAACAGACACTGGCTAAGTATCTGAGACCTGAGATGGTTGATTACAAGACCAGGGATGAGATAACTGTAGCTGAGGAAATCCGCAAGGCTACAGAAAAGAAAAAGGCCGAGAGAGCAATAATAGACGGTAAGCCCGAGGAAAGAAGAGGCGAAGACCGAAGACAGCATGATGACCGTAGGCAGGAGGAGCGCCGTAAGGGTGACAGAAGACATGAGGATAACGAAGGCGATGATTTTGAGATCCTTGAGTTCTTCCCTGAGGATGAAGAAAACGATGATAACACTGATGTGGATGAAAAGGACATCGATGTTATATTAAATGCCAACGGTATCAATACTGCTGACGGTTTGACCTACTGTGCGGACGACGAAGAGTTCTACAGGGAAATACTGAACGATTATGCAAATTCTTCGGATGACCGTATAAAGGAACTTGAAGAAGCCTGTGCAGCTATGGACTTAGATAATTATACCATAAAGGTTCATGCTCTAAAGAGTGTTGCAAAGACAGTGGGAGATAAGAATGTCTTTGAAATGGCGTATGCTCTCGAGATGGCGGCTAAGGGCAAGGACAGTGAAACCGTGCAGAAAAAGCATCCGGACCTTATAGCGGAATATAAGAAAAAAGCCGGAATCATTAAAGGTATTTTTAAGAAATGATGGGAATACAAAAATGTATTGTGTAAACGAAAAATGATTAAAAAACAGATACTGGAAATCATAGTTTAACAGATATAAACGGCGCTCCATATAGGAACGCCGTTTATACGTTTATAAATGTTAGTTTTTAAGCCTGATATTTTAATATTTTTGTGCAATTCCTGCCTGAGGACTTGGCATCATACAGAGCTTTGTCAATCCTGTTAAATGCGGAATCAGTGGTATCTTCGGCTACAAGCTGAGTTACGCCGATACTGCAGGTGATATTACCGACTGCCTTAAAGTGTTCGGTAGATATTTTAATTCTAAGGGCATCGGCAATCTCAGTAAGTTTATCCAGGTCAGTATCGTAGCAGATGGCAACAAACTCCTCGCCACCCCAACGGCCTACAACAGCGCGGCCATCGGTGAAGTAGTGACTGATAATGCTTGCAAAGCGCTTTAGTGTCATATCACCTACTGAATGACCATAGGTGTCATTTACATGTTTGAAGAAGTCAATGTCGAGCATCATGGCTGATACGGCACGACCGGATTTCTTTACTGTCTCAACGGCATTGCCAAGTTCGGTCTCAATACGGCCGTGGTTAAGCACGGATGTAAGAGGATCCATGGAAGCCATCTCTTCGTATTTTTTCATGGTGGCCATCAGCTCTACGGTATTTTCGTGTATATCCTGTACCATGAAAACGAAACGGTAGTCATTGATGTTATTGGTCTCGGCACGGCTGAAAATAAGCTTTACCCAGATATATTTGCCTTCGAGATTCTGCATCAGGCAGTCGAACGAAGAGGTGTGTCCGGGCTGGAAATTTGCTTTTAAGTACTCAGGATCGGTACGCTCTAAGAAGAGGGGCTGGTCATCCGGCCAGATCATATTTACGATCATCATACGCCAGTCAGAGAACTTGATCTGGGTATTAACTGTTTCATCAGATATCTCGGTGATACTGATGGAGCTGGTGACATCCTTTACCAGGTCGATGTACATCGAGAAAAGGTAGGTGTTCTGGATGGCAGTAACTTTATTGGTAGTCTGGCTTTCGTCGACTGACTCACTGCTGTCCAGCTCATTAAGTACGATGATAAATACTGATGAATTATCGGGTGATACCGGGTAGATGGTCATCTGGAGTACATAAGGGATATCCTGATAGATGACCTTCATACGTTTACTGATCTTTCCAACAAATTTACCTAAAGAGGGAATGAATACATGATAATCCTCTGTAATACGCTTGTCACTGTTATTGAAATGGTACCATAGCTTTTCGATAAGCTCTTTATAAACGCCGTTTTCTTCGATAAAATCGGTAAACAGACCGCGTCTAAGTATGGTATGATAACTGTCTTCATCAGTGTTTACAGCTATGATGGCATCAGCTTGATCTTTTATTATGCCCAGAGCGTTTTCCAGGGTGATATCATTAATATTGATATTCATACGTGCCTCCTTTACTAATACTATATATAGGGATAATCCTGAATATTTTTAACTTAAGTGGATTAAGCCACTGCAATTTTATATTATAATCCGTTTTGTTTTATTTGTCAATGATTTATGTGGATAAGTTACTGTATGATTACTGCTGGTTGAGAGAAGATTAAGGCATAGACATTATAGAGGGAAATATATTTATAGTATATAGTGGAATAAAACTGCAATTATGAAGTGATAATACCTTATCAGTCTGCAAAAAGAAACGGATATTTTTGTCTGATAATGCTTGAAATCATGAAGTAAGTCAAATATAATGATGATAAGGAGAAAAGTCAAAAAGCTGTTCAAGATAGCTTGCAACGAAGCAATCCGTATCATCAGATAGGGAAAAAGTAACATATTAACTCGAAAGGACAAGAAAATGATACCTTCAAAAAGAGAATATCAATTTGCAGAAAAATACTTCAATGAAGTACACCATACAACGATCGATCCTGAGGGACCCGGTGTTGTCAGGATACACCTGATACCGCCGAAGTATTCCGAAAAGGACATTGAGGCCAGTGTGGTTATCATAAACGGTCAGGATATCGTTCCGATAAACGTATCATGGAGCATACTTCTTACTATATTTATAGAAGAAGTAAATAAATACAGCGGCAGACATGTGACCGATGAAGAAGTGGACAGCATACTTGATGAGACCTGCAAAAAGGCGTCCGAGATATACCATTTAATAGGAAAGAGAAGATTCCGTAAGGATATCATAAAGATCATGGAAGCCTTTAAGCAGATAGCTTACGGCGAGGAAGTGGATGAGGCTATCGGATTTATGACTATCGGTGATTATGCCGACAAGATGACAGCTCCTCACAGAATGGACCTGATGGTTAGTGCCATGACAAAGGATGGGCTTTGGCACTGCAACCAGAAATGTGTTCACTGCTATGCAGCCGGGCAGGAGAATTCCTCGGAAGCTGAGCTTACCACCGATCACTGGAAGGATATCATAGATAAGTGCAGAAAGGCTAAGATACCTCAGGTTACATTTACCGGTGGCGAGCCTACGATGAGGGATGATCTGATAGAGCTTATTGATCACGCAAAGTGGTTTATCACCAGGCTCAATACCAATGGCATTAAGCTTTCTAAAGATTATTGTGAGAAGCTGAAGGGTGCATCGCTCGACAGCATGCAGATCACATTCTATTCTTATAATGAAGAAATACATAACAGACTGGTCGGAGCCGATAGATTCGATGACACGGTGACAGGTATCTGTAATGCGATAGAAGCAGGGCTCAATGTAAGTATCAATACTCCATTGTGTACACTCAATAGGGACTATGTAAGGACACTGATGTTCCTGCATGACAGGGGTGTGAAGTATGTAACCTGCTCGGGACTTATCACCACAGGCAACGCTACAAAGGCTGAATCCGAAAATCTGCAGCTTAAGAATGCTGAGATCAGGGAGATATTAAAGGAAGCCGTTGAATTCTGTTATGCAAACGACATGGAGATCAGTTTTACATCACCCGGCTGGTTAGATGACCGGTTCTGTAAGGAGCTCGGGATCACCACACCAAACTGTGGTGCATGCCTCAGTAATATGGCCATTACTCCGGGCGGCAATGTAGTACCTTGTCAGAGCTGGCTTTCAGACAAGCCCCTCGGCAATATGTTAAAGGACGAATGGAAAACAATCTGGGAGAATCCCGTATGTAAGGAACGCAGAAAGTTTTCAACACAGATGAGATGTGAATGTCCGCTCAGGATAATCAAGGGCGGAAGAGGATGCTGATTTGGACGCAGGATTATAAAGGAGTTTGAGGATATATGAAAAGAAAGATTGGAAGGGTTACATTTGCATTTGCAATTGTTTTGATATTAATGCTTATAAGCCCTATGTTTACCTCGGTGGTATACGCAAAAGATCTGGACAAGATTCACACCTACCGGATTACAGCCGATGTACAGTCGGACGGCAAGGTAAAGATGACCTACCATATCGACTGGGAAGTACTTGATTCGACATCGGAAGGTCCTCTGACCTGGGTAAAGATAGGTATTGCAAACAAGCATGTAGAGAAAATCACCGGAAAAAGCAAGAATATAAAGAGCATTAAGTATTATAATGACGGTGGCAGCTTCATCAGGATCGATTTCAATAAGCATTATTATGCAGGAGATCTGGTTAGCTTTGAATTTGAGATCGTTCAGGACTATATTTATCAGATGAATGCTCTGAAGGAAGGTGAGACAGTTTATACCTTTATCCCCGGATGGTTTGATGATATTAATGTTGAAAAGATGATCATGAAATGGGGAAACGATAAGGTAGAGAGCTTCACTCCGGCAGGAATCGTAGAAAACGGGTATATCACCTGGGAAAACAAGATGCCCAAGGGAAAGAAGCTGGAGTTTAACATCACCTATCCAAACAGTGCTTATAATTTTGATGTATCAAAGTCTGTAGCAAAGCCTGAAAAGGATTACAGCGGGATCGCAGTTGGTATCAGCTATGTGCTGGTGATCATATTGACCCTTGTCTTCTCTATAGTATCTGCGATCAGAAGCCATTATACACAGTCAGCAAATATGTCCGGTACAACCAAGAGAAAAGTAAAGAGAACAAAGGTAACATATTATGCACAGTGTCCTTCATGCAGTGCACCCAGAGAGGAAGGAAGGGATAACTGCACTTACTGTGGCAGAAGCATGATCCAGAGTGAGGAGATACTGGAAGAAAAAGAGATCAAAGAACTTGATCCTGAACTTAAAAGGAACAAGAATAATGACGGACTTTACAGATTTACCTCAAGCCCTAATGTTTACATGAGAGTACATACCACCAGAGTATATGTACCCACTCCTGTAAATACCGGACATCACGGACATTCCGTTGGACATGGATGTGCATGTGCTTGTGCATGTGCCTGCGCAGGTGGCGGAAGAGCAGGCTGCTCAACCAAGGACTTTTATAATACAGGTCTTAAACTGAGACAGCTGCAGTTAAGGAAGAAAGCAAAATAATGTACATAGAAAAATATTTATAAGGTAAGGTATATTCCATGAATGACAGATTATATTACAGAAATCCTGCAAAAAGGTGGGAAGAGGCGCTTCCCCTCGGTAACGGAAGAATAGGTGCCATGGCACACGGCGGCGTGGGCTGTGAGTACTTTCAGTTAAATGAGGACAGCTGCTGGTTTGGCGGTTTTAGGGACAGAAATAACCCTGATGCTAAAAAAGCACTTCCTATTATAAGAGAGTATCTTAAAAACGGTCAGATAGCTAAGGCAGAGGAGCTAATGTTAGCTTCTCTGTCCGGCGTGCCAAAGTCGGAGCATCCTTACCAGACACTGGGAGATCTCCGTATATATATGAAGCATGCATGGACCGGAGAGGACTATAAGAGAGAACTGGATATCGCCAATGCATTATATAAGTGTACCTATAGGATAGGAGAGACAGTATATAATAGGGAAGCATTTATCAGTGCGGTGGATGATTGTCTCGTGATAAAGATCTCAACAGGGGATAAGGGTAAGATCAGTTTCGACTGCGATATATCCAGAGAGCCTTATGAAACTACTATAAAGAAGACAGGTGCGGATAGCGAGTGGGACTACACAGAACCTGCTGAGCAGAAAGCTCATGGCCTGATATGCCTTGGCAATACCGGCGGAGACGGAGTGGATTATGGATTTGAGCTCAGAGCCTACGCCAAAGGAGGCACAGTCAGGATCATAGGAGCATCACTTGGAGTAAGAGATGCTGACGAAGTAGTACTGATGCTAACAGCCGGCACATCTTTCAGGATGAAGAACATAGAGAAGGAATGCGGTGAGATACTCGATAAAGCTTTCAAGTACACATATGAGGAACTGAAAGGGAGACATATCACTGACTACAAGAAGTACTATGACAGGGTAAAGCTGGATATAGAAGGCTCAGATGCATATGAGAATGTACCGACGGATGAAAGATTAAATAATCTTAAGGAACGTATCGAAAAGGCTTCACAAGATTCTTCGGACATATGTACTCAGGATAACAAGAGTGGGAATAAAGAATGTAATTCTGAGAATAGCAATGAATCTTGTATATATGATATAGGACTGGATATTTTGTATTTTAATTTTGGTCGTTATCTCATGATCTCAGGTAGCCGCGAGGGTACATTACCGCTTAACCTTCAGGGCATCTGGTGTAAAGATTACCAGTCAGCATGGGGCAGTAAGTTCACTATCAACATCAATACAGAGATGAATTACTGGCCGGCAGAGAGCTGTAACCTGTCCGACTTACATATGCCTTTGTTTGATCATATAGAGAGAATGCTCCCTAATGGCAGAGTGACAGCAGAGAAGATGTATGGCTGCAGAGGCTTTGTAGCACATCATAATACTGATATCTGGGGAGATTGTGCGGTTCAGGATCAGTGGATACCGGGTTCTTATTGGGTGATGGGAGCAGCATGGCTTTGTACACATCAGTGGAAGCACTATCTATATACAAAGGATACTGAATTTTTAAAGAGAAGCTTCCCTATAATGAGGGAGGCAGCAGAGTTTTTCCTTGATTTTCTTATAGAATATGACGGATACCTCGTAACCTGTCCTTCGGTATCACCTGAAAATACATATATTTTACCCAATGGTGAGCAGGGAGCAAACGGTATAGGAGTCACTATGGATAACCAGATACTTCGCGACCTGTTTACACAATGTATAAAGGCAGCTAAAGTGCTGGGGATTGATGATGAGCTTAACAGTCAGATAAAGGATGCATTGTCAAGGATCAAGCCTGACCGTATCGGAAAGCATGGCCAGATCATGGAGTGGATAGAGGATTATGATGAGGCTGAGCCCGGGCACAGGCATATATCCCATCTGTACGGACTGCATCCCTCGAGCCAGATAACTCCCGATGGGACACCTGAGCTGTGTGCGGCTGCATCAAAGACTCTGGAAAGAAGACTTGCAAACGGTGGCGGACATACAGGCTGGAGCAGGGCTTGGATCATCAATAATTATGCTAAGCTTTGGAATGCAGAAAAGGCATATGACAACTATGAGCAGCTGCTCGTAAAGTCGACGCTGCCGAACCTGTTTGATAATCATCCGCCTTTCCAGATAGACGGTAACTTCGGAGGCTGTGCTGCTGTGGCAGAGATGCTTGTCCAAAGTAATGAAGACAGGACAGTACTTTTACCTGCATTACCACATGCTTGGAAAAACGGACATGTTACCGGACTTTGCATTCAGGGAGGCGCGGAACTTGAAATCAGGTGGAAGGACGGAAAACTTGTCAGCTTCATAGTTAAAGCAAAGAAAGATATTAAGACGAGAATTATATATATGGATAAGGTCTTCGAAATCAGTATGAATGAAGGAGATACAAGAGAGTTCGTTATAGATTAAAGATTTACCGGCGGCATTGACTTATATTGGTACGGGGGGTGATATTATGAAGTGGTTTGCAGATCTGAAAAAAGGACAAAAAATATTAATCCTGATCAATGCTGTTTTGGCAATAGCGTTACTGGTACTTGCTTTTTCAGGAGTAGGAGGGAGTGATCTGTTTGCGATTGGCTTTATCATCGGATTTTTCAATATCATAAGTATTATCTTTGCAAGGGGCCTGTTTAAATTTGGAATAGATATAAATACTGAAAATGCAGGAGATAATGTAGAACCATCCGAATGGAAATATTTGAATTGGTATATGAATTGGGGATGGATAACTTTGGTTGAAGTTGCGATTATTATTTTTGGTATAGTGATTAAGGAGTGATCAGCATGCATTATAAATGTCCTGAATGTTCAAAAATAATAGATGGATACATCGAAAAGTGCCCTGATTGCGGCACCAAAATATCTATGACTGATTCTATTAGCGATGCAGAGGCTAGAAATATAGAGAATTCCGAAGAAAATGAACAGAAGTTTGAACTGTTACAGAAAAGAATAAAAAACGGATATATAGCTACTGCTTTGATCTTTGTCTTTTTAGTGATCACATCATTAGTATTTTTTATTGCATTTGATATTCCGGGTAATATTGTAATAGCACTGGAACCGGTATTAGTGATCGTTTGGGTAGTGATTTATATACTTATATTTAAAAAATTTCATTTCTTTAGCTGCCCGCATTGTGATATTTTTTTACGAAGCCATAATATGTTGTATTCAGAGTATTGCCCGCATTGTGGGAAGAGAATAAGGAAATAAAAAAGACAGGGGGACTTGCCTTCTCCATCGGTATATGATGGATTGGGATTGTCCCCCTGCCAACTTTTTTGCTTTATTGATTTATGATTATGCCTGAGTGATCGATGTTTTCTGAGTTTAACCTCGGGTTATGTGAGATGTCCAGGCTTTTAAGTCCTTCGCAGTACAAGCAGTTAAGATATTTCAGCTTAGGATTCATGCTCAGATCAATCTCGGAGATTTTAGTGAAAGGAAACTGTAAATCTTCGAGTTCCGGGTTGTTGCTTAAATCAAGGCTTGATAGATTCATGTTACTGCCGCATATAAGAGTTCTTAGTTTGATATTGTTACTTACATCAATTTCCCTTAAGAAGCAGTTGTAACAGGAGAATTCTTCAAGTATTAAATTATTGCTTATGTCAAAACTGTAAATCTGGTTCTCGCCGGCATATAGATATTGTAACTGGGCATTTTGACTGACATCAAGCTTTTTCAATTGGTCTGAATAACAATATAATGCATTTAAAGAAGTGTTTTTGCTTACATCAAGTGTAGTCAGAGGGTTATTGGAACATGAAAGATATGTAAGCAGGGGGTTCTTTGTTACATCTACATCAAGAAGTGAATTATAACTGCAATCAAGCTCTAAAAGCTCCGGCAGATTGCTTAGGTTAAGTTCCTTTATCTTATTGCGCTGGCATTCGAGATGCTGAAGCTTACCGCAGCCGGAAACATCAAGTGACTCCAACTCATTTTCATCACATGTAAAATATCCAAGCTCACTGCAGTTACTGATATTAATGCTTTGAAGCTGGTTTCTTCTGCAGTATAAGGATTTTAATTTAGTGTTCCGGCTAAGGTCAAGTGATGTGATTTCATTTGAGCTGCAATCAAGCGTTTCGAGGTCCTTAAAAAACTCTATGCCTCTTAAGTCTGTAATACCCGAAGCTTTTACCAATATACTATTTATGCTTAACTCAGAAGGAGAAAGCACCAGGTTTTTGTCCTTGTCAATGGTATCCATTATATGTAACCTGAATATCATATCAGGGAAGTTGGTCCCGTCTATTGCTACATCTCCATCAGATAATGTTGGAGTAGAAGACTTGATTACCATAGGCTTGTCTTCGGCTCCCTTAAGTTCTTCTATATTGATTCCGCTGAATTCAAATTCCTCGGCACCGGCTTCCTTGTTTTCTGTTATATTGCCTGTTTCATCGGTAACGATTAGCCAGCCTTCGCCTGCTTCTATGGAGTTTGAAATGCCGTCTTCAGAGATTACCTCTGCCTTCCCTTCCAGACAGTAGTTAACGGTTCTTGTGCCTCCGTTTGCATCGGGAGTGGTCTTTATGGCAACTACTGTACCTCGGATAGCCAAAGTTGTATTAGGAGTAGCAATGTTGAGAGTCTCATTGTCTGCCAATTTTCTCTGCAATTCGACCACCATTTCTCCTTTTATAAGATTGATGGTAAACTTTTTGTCGGAATCGGCGATAAAGGAAGCTTCCGAATCATGCTCAAAGTGAGAATATGTTTCTCTGTCACAATCTATCCGGGTAAAACCGTCGAAACCGACTTTTAAATAGTCCTTATCACGCATTTTTAAACCTTCATGGGCTTCAAGGGAAGAGCCGTCCCTGTCAACATTTACTGTTCCCAAAGTATCCAGGATCTTTATATTATAATATGAATCTCCTTTTGATCTGAATACTAAAAAAAGTACAACACCGATAACAACTAATAGTCCTGCTATAAGGGGTATAAGTATTTTCTTCTGCATATTTGTACCTCCCAAAGTTTTTTTGTCCGGTTTTCAATGTAAACTTGAAAACGCCTCAGAGTTTTCCCGGTAACAGCCTTAAAGTAGAAGAGTAACTTCTGACTGCATTGTAAATAATATCATATCTTAAGATATTTGTGTAGTATATAAATAGAGAAAAAATAATTGCTTTTACCGTAGCATTTAAGAAATAAACTCTGTTATCTCGTGATTTATATAAATAATTCATAAGATATATTATCTTTTTTATATACGTACTAATTTGAACGTTATACAATAGCTTTTTTACATTATTTGTTGTATTTTTGTTAAAAATAGTATATTATAACGAATAAATATAAAATAAAATTTTTAAGGAGCATATCAATGAAGAAAAATCAATCTGATCTGTTATCTGCCGGTACTGTCAAAAGATTTATGCCATCATGTATGGTTTATGCGCTTGTACAATCCATGACTTTCTTGGTGGATACAGTGCTGGCCGGTCATTTCTTGGGAAGCGATGCTGTAGCGGCTGTCGCTATAGGACTCCCGGTCATCGGTATAATGCTCGCCGTCACTTCTATGATAATGCAGGGCGGTTATCTGAAAATGATCCAATGTCTTGGAAAAAGTGATATGGATGGATATAACCGTATTTTCTCCATTACATTGTCATTAACTATTTTCATCGATCTGATATTCCTGGGTTTGTGCTTTGGTGTCACTGATGCTTTTGTAACCATAGGCGGCGGAGCTAAAGCAACTGTCGAGGCTGCTTCTTTAGGAAACCTTTACATAAGGACCGCATGTCTGATGGTACTGTTTTTTGCAGTCGGATCTGTTTTCCAGCTGGTAAGTGCAACATTCGGATATCAGACAGACCGTATGACCAGCAGCATCGTTAATATCGCCGCTAATGTCATTGTTTCAATTGTAGCCATACAACTGCTTAATGACGACATTAAGATTGCCGGACTCGGTATCGGATCCGCCGCGGGAGCTTTCTGTCAGATGGTCCTTGCCTTTGTCATGATGAAAAAAAAGCACATTAAGATCAGGTTTGGGTTCTATGCTCTAAATAAGAAAAATATAATTGACGGACTCGATTGTTTTCGCAGGGGAATACCGGCTTCAATAGATATCGTTTTAGACAGTACCTGCAGTTCAGTCGTAAACAATATTATATTGTCATCTTTTGTTGACGGTACGTCCGTTCTGGCATTGTTTGCCATGATAAAAACCATCAATACTATCGCCAAACCTGTGGGACGAGGTGCATTATACGCCAGTGAGCCTCTGATAGGAATACTTCACGGACAAAGAGATAATGTCGGAATATGCAGGACATTCAAGGTTTCAATCAAATGGGGAATAATCTTTGGAGCTATAGTTGCTGCTGTGCTGATCGCATTACAGTATCCCATACTTGCATTTTACGGACTGGCAGGTGTTTCGGACGCGCATATCGGCCTTACCCTGGTGGCTATAAGCGCTATGGTGCTGGTAGTACCTTTTATTTTTAATTCCGTTTATGAATCGACAAATCACCTTATATTGTCATTGCTGGTATCAGTTATTCCGGACAGTATCCTTTATCCGATCCTTGTAGCCGTTCTCGGTAAAATAATCGGTGTAACAGGCATTTGGATAGCGATGAGCTTTGCATCAATACCTTTCTTTATTGTATATTATCTGATATTTATGCTGATAAATAAAAAAGTTAAAGTACCGTTAGAGAGAATGCTTGTTCTTAAAAAGTATGAAGATCTTGACAAGGCATTGGATATCAGTATACCGATTAAATCTGAGAGCGTATCTTTTGTTTCAGAAAAATTGCAGAACTATTTCCTGGAACACAAGACCTCTCCTAAAATTGCATATATCAGTGCTCTTTGTATGGAAGAGATTGCGGCAGATTATATAGAATATCGTAAAAAGAACGGAAATATAAATGATAGATCGTTTATGGATATCAAGGCGTTCCGTGATCCTGATAAGATCGAGATAATCCTTAGAAACTATGATGATCCGTACAATCCACTGGTTATAGACAGGACTGAAACAGAGGATGAGTATTCAAAGATAGGCATTGTAATGACTCAGAAGATAGCGTCGGATATTGTTTACAGTTATGCTTATCATCTTAATGTGGTCTCTGTTATCATAAATATTAGCTAAAAGATGTGCTTAACTCCTAAACAGTTGAAAAATGAAGTTTTATAAAAAATTCATTGCTTTTTTCGAAGAATGATGATAAAATACATCTAATTGGGCGAACGGGTGAATTGTGCCCAAACTGCCCCAAAATTTCAAGGAGGTCTCATATGTCCAAAAGAGCAAAATTATCTATGGATGGTAATACAGCTGCAGCTCACGTAGCCTATGCGTTTACAGATGTTGCCGCTATTTACCCCATCACACCTTCAAGCCCTATGGCAGACCAGGTTGACCAGTGGTCAGCAGCAGGTCGTAAGAACGTATTCGGCAACCAGGTTAAGGTTGTTGAGATGCAGTCAGAGGCTGGTGCAGCAGGTACCGTACATGGTTCACTTGCAGCAGGTGCAATCACTACTACATTTACAGCATCACAGGGATTACTTCTTATGATCCCTAATATGTACAAGATAGCCGGAGAGCAGCTTCCCTGCGTATTCGACGTATCAGCTCGTACAGTAGCTACACAGTCACTTAACATCTTTGGTGATCACAGCGACGTTTATGCTTGCCGTCAGACCGGTTTCGCTATGCTCGCTGAGACCAATCCCCAGGAAGTTATGGACCTTTCAGCAGTAGCACATCTTTCAGCTATTGAGGGTAAGGTACCTTTCCTTAACTTCTTCGATGGTTTCCGTACATCACATGAAATCCAGAAGATCGAGACATGGGATTATGCCGATCTTAAAGATATGCTCAACATGGAAGCAGTAGAAG
>JAEEVK010000179.1 GCA_016287095.1 Lachnospiraceae bacterium | reverse complement strand
GGCAGAGCTTTATATTTTGGAGATTATGAAAGTAATTATTATGATTTTCAAGATAGTGTTCCGCTGAATTCTAAGAGTGGTAATCAAAGAAATACTAAAAGAAATGCTTCAAGGACAGATCAACAAAGTTCAAGGAGAATTGACAACCGAAACACTGGCACTAACGGAAATATCAATAGAAAAACTAATGCCGATGGAAATTATAATGCCAAAACAGGTTTAGCTGATAAAGGAAATTCCGGTGGTAAAGGAAATTCTGGTAAAGGTGTTTCTGATAAAAAGACAGGCCTAACTTTGTTCGGTGGGGATGAAACTACTCATGCAAAACCATCTAAACGAATTGTGAGTAAAACCACGGACAAAAGCATCAAGGCTACCGACTATTCAATCCACAAAGCTGGTGAAACAATTTCAAAAGCCACAGGTGAAAAGGATGATAATGCCGGAGCGGATGCATTACATTTAGCAGAAGAAGGCGGGGAGACGGTTTCAAGATACGGCTTTTATATTGCAAGGGACATAAAAGACAACTTTACCGAAGCAGGTTCAAAGGCTGCAAAGAAAGCTTCTGATTTTACAACGGACAGCATTTTCGATGCGCCAAAGGAAAAACTGACCAAGGAACAGAGAAAGAAACTTGCGTATAAAAAGCAGTTACAGAAAAAACGTAGGAAAGCCGCCCAGAAAGCAAAGAAGGCAGCAAAGGAAGCAGGAAAGCAGACAGCAGAAGGAACAAAGAAAGCAGTATCAGCAGCGAAAATGGTTGTAAAAACAGTCATAAGGACGGTTTTCGCAGTTCCAAGAGCGATTCTGATAATCCTGCTTATTCTTTTGGTCCTGCTTCTCTTCGGAGGAGAGATGGCAGGAAGTGTGACGTCTCTTACTACTGAGGCAGCTTCTATTTTGTCTGCTGCAACCTATAATAGCAGTCCACAGATGATTGATCAGGCAGATCTTGATTTTTCATATATGGAGCTGATGCTGAGGGAACAGATAGATGAGATAGAGGATGAGTATCCGGATTATGATGAATACACCTACACCTTAGGCAGTATCGGGCATGATCCGTTTACACTTATCAATTATCTGCATGCGGAATTCGGTACCATAGACAGCGATGCTATGGCGTGCCTGAACGATCTGTTTAATGCCATGTATGAACTGAAACTCACTCCAACCGAGGAGACACGGTACAGGCTTGTACCAAAACCGCCTGAAGAGGATGAGGACGAGGATGAATCCGAAGATGACACTGAAGAGGATGAAGACGAAGAAGATGATGATTCCGGTGAGACTGAAGGAGATGACGAGGAAGAAGATGATGAAGACGAAGAGCCTGAGTACATCCTTGAAGAATACACCGTAAGCATCCTGAAAGTAGAGCTTATATCAAGATCTTTGGAAAGTGTTGTTGATGGACGTCTGGAAGGAAATTCAACCGGAAAAGCCATATATGCTGTATTGAATAAGACACATGGACTGGTTCAGTATATAGGTTCACCGGTATTTCAAACATGGTCGGTTGAAAGCTATTACGGATACAGGCGTAATCCTTATGGAGATTATCCAGAGCTTCACAGGGGACTGGATATAAGCATGCCGGCAGGAACATCGGTTCATTCAGCTATAACCGGGTTTGTAAAGGAAATCGGCTCAGATCCGATGTTTGGAGATTACGTGGTAATAGAGGATGACAGATATACGGTAAAGTATGCCAGCATGGGCAATATTTCCGTTATAGTTGATTCGCTGGTACACAGGGGAGAGACAGTAGGATATACGGGAAGCAATGGCTCTGAGCCTCCCAGCCTTCATATGGAACTGCTTGTTAACGGAACCTATTACAATCCACTGTTTTACACTGAAAATCCACAGCCGGAAACTGATTAAAGCCTTCCCCTTTGAGGGGAAGGTGGCACGAAGTGCCGGATGAGGTGTAAACCACAAATTATACAGAAATCAAGGAGAAAAAATGAACTTAGAACAGCTTAAGAAAAAAAGGGACAGCTGTGTGGAGATCATAAATAAGGCTACTGCTGAGAAAGAGGAAATAGACGAGCAGATAGACCGTATCGTGATAGTACACACGAAGAAAGCCCTTTCAAAATGTAAATTATCAGTAACGGAGCTTATGAAACTGGGAGAGATAACCCCGGACAAGCTCAAAGCATTGTTTGACCAGATTGGAAAGGAGATCAAGGTAAACAAAGATGTATCAAGAGAAAAAGAAAACCATGAGAAGAGTATGTAAGTTTGCGGTAATGATGCTCATGTCTTTCATTATCCTGCATAACAACACATCTCTTTTAACAGATGTATCAGCGGCAGAACCTACCAGGACACCGACAGTAAGCCCAAGTCCCACATCCGCAACTTCATCAGAACCTAAGAAGGAAGATAAGGCAGCAACCACTCCGTCACCTGCCGAAACCCTGCCGGATATCGAGATATTCATAGATATCCCGGATGGATATTTCAGTGATAAAGCGGTAGTAACTTTCAGTCTTAAATCAAAGGACGGCTCCATGCCAAAGATACAGAGCGTGAAAGCCAAAGCGGGCAAGGATGGTAAATATCAGGATGTAACCTCAACCATGCGGTTTGAGATAACAGAGGACTGCACGGTTCATGTGGTAGCCACAGATACAGATGGCAGGACTTATGAGCGCAGCAGGAAGATCACGTGTTTTGATAAGGTGAAGCCTACGCTTAATGCTTCTGTAAGTGAAGGTATCCTGGAAGTTGTTGCAAAGGACGATGGTTCAGGGGTAAAGAGCATTATCGTAAACGGTTATGAATATACGGACCATAAAAACGGAAAGCTCACGATCCGTTTATCACAGTTCGATGCCGGTTATGATAAATTCGTCATCCAGGCAACCGATAACGCCGGGAACACTTCGGATAAATATAACGTAAAAAATCCATATAAGAAAAACAAGGATTCCAATTCAGATTATGATCCGGCAACAGAACTCCCCGTAACAGTAACACCTACAGAAAATGGTGATGCAACCGGAGAAGTGACCGGACATATCAAAACCGATAAGGATGGAAATGTTATAAAAGATACTCCGAAGGATGATGGTAACACAGAAGGTACAGAATCTGATGATACCGATAAAAATGGAAAATCAGATAAAGATAGCGGAAAAAATAAAACTGAAATTCCTGATAATTTATCAGATTATCTCGGAAATGAAATCATTGAAGCATTTCTGGGCGGTTATTCAACCAGTTCTTATGCCTATGATGATTCTCTCTTAGGGCGAGAGTTTTATACCATAAGCACGGAAAGTGGAAAAATCTTCTATCTGATAATCGACAGGACATCGGGTAAGGAAGTTGTAAGATTCCTAACTGATATCACGGAGGAAGATCTGCTCCATGTGACAAAGAACACATCTGAATCCCTGCCGAGAAACTCAGCTGCAAAGGATTCTTCCATTCCCATAACGGAAGCAGCACTACCGAACAATAATACT
>JAEEVK010000061.1 GCA_016287095.1 Lachnospiraceae bacterium | reverse complement strand
TTTTTCTTGTTTCAGAAGCTTTTGAAAGATCAACTTCTGCAATCAAAAGAGTTTCATCGCTGCCGGCAACAGATAATATGTTTCCATTACTGTCACAAACAATGGATTCTCCGGAAAATACCATCCTATCTTCCTTTCCAACTCTGTTGCACATAGCTATATTTACGCTATTCTGGAATGCCTGTACCCGTACTTCCCACTGAAATAACTCAGAAGGTTCTGCGATAGTGTTAGCAGTAGGAATGATGATAAGTTCAGCTCCACGAAGGGTTTCAGTTCGGATGCTTTCCGGATAGTGGCGGTCAAAACAAACTACAATGCCAATTTTCCCGAATTCGGTATCAAATACCTGAAAGCCTTCTTCTGATGGCTCATAGTAATCCTGTTCATAAAAGAATTCACACTGAGCAACATGAACCATCTTCTGCTTTCCAATAATACAGCCTTTGTTGTCAATCAGGAGACTCATATCATATCGTTTGCCACCCTCTTCCATATAAAAATTGGGACAGGCAAAAATCCCTGTTTCCTTACATGTTGATTTTATATCCGATATATATCGACTATTTTCCTCAATAACATATTTTGATACATCCATTTTTTCAAATTGGGCAAAAAACGGAGAAAGCTGAACCTCCGGAAAACATATTAAATCTACACCATGTTTTGATGCTTTATGTATGAAATCTATACTCTTTTGGAAATTTGCTTCCATATCAGATTTCATCGACATTTGAGCTAATCCGATCCGCATAATAACTCCTTATAATGCATATAGTTTTCAGACACATCCATCTTCTAACAGCCGCCTGGTCTTACGCCATAATCGCGTTCATACCGAAAATTTCCTTTGCATTACTGCTTTACGTATCTCATCAATCTCTGCCCTGTCATTGAACCTATGCACCCTGCAAAGCGGTAATGACATACTGCCGTTCTCATCATTAACAATAACGCTCACACCCACACCCGAACGGGTTGCTACCCTTACTATATCGGTAATGCTGTCAAGTCTGAGTACAGCTCCATTTTTGATAAAAAGATAATGTCTGCCAAGCCTAAATTGGTCGCTCATAACGGGCTGCGCCGAGGCAAAGTCACTGAACATTATCTGTCCGTTGTCTGTAGCAAGGTAGGAGTTGAACCTTTTGGAGGCTCCTACTCGATATCTGTAGGCAAGCCAGAAAAGAAAAGCAAATACAGCACTTACTATGGCGCCTGTGGCCACAGCAAGCAACAGACTCTCCCCGAGAGCTGCAATGAGAAGGGTTAATATCGAACCCGTAAGAACAGTGATCACAATGGGGGCGGCTCCCAGCTTAGGCACACGCATTACTTTGCAGTAGTTATACAAGGCTTGATCTGGCTGATTAAGCTGTTGCTCGTTCATTATCCCGGCAGTGTTGTATCCCTGGTTCAATTGTGACATTAGTATTGACACCTCCTGTAATTGCGAATTGTAGCTTGTTGGCTAATGCTCGTTTATCCTCCAAGTTATCATTCCAATGATAGTTATACTATCCTAATGTTGTCTATTGACTTTTTTTCTTTACTTCAAAAAATGAATCTTACTACAGTTCCTTCAACATAAATATTCCGCCATCGCTCTGCTGGAAATATTTATAACCACATTTCTCATACAACCCTAACCCTTTTGAATTATGCTCCCAAACAAAAAGAGCACTGCTTGAACAGCAATCGTTCTTAGCCATTTTATTCATTTCATTAATTGCATCAGATGCATATCCCTTTCTTCTCTCAGATTCAAAAATAAATAAATCCGCAAGAAATACTTGTTTTGAATTGCCTTCCTTATTTGTACCATATTGAAACCAGAGCCAGCCTACTGTTTTCCCGTCTTCGTCTTCAATATTCATAAGAAAACTGTTTTTTGTATCGAGCCCGTTGGGTAATCCAAATTCAAATTCCTTTTTAGCATCATTCCGTGCCTGTTCTTGAGTTATGTTCTTCCCCTTCACCAAATCTTTAGCATATTCAGAGATGCTAAACTCTTTGTAATCGAGGAATTCTTTTTCTGTCATTTTTTTTAATGTAACCATAATCTTACCCCTCTTCTGATAATGACAGCTCCTTATTCAGAGCATGAAGATCATCACTATATGTGAACTACTCGGCTACAAGTAACCGAGCTTCCTGCTTCAACCACTACTGCGTTGGCTACGATATACATAACGCAACGTCTTACACAGTGTCCACAGGCGTATAAGTTAGAACATTTTCACTGCCACAGAATGGCACAACCTTTGATACTGCATCTTGAATAGAACCAGGATATTCAAGCCCCATCTCACCAAGCAGCCATAGTACTTTTGCCTGTATCTTAACAGAATCATGGTTGAGAAGAGATGAAACATAAGGTATATTCTCCTCCCATTTGCTCTTGTCCTTGGTTAGTATTCCAAGTTCTTTATATAGTTCAGATTCGTTCAAATTAATATCTCCTTAGAACAAATATAGTTTTTAATTTCAATTTTTTGTTTCATTTTTCTTAAACTTCAAATATAATTAATCAAGTTATGATGGAATATATGATCCACTAATAATTATATCTCTTTATCTCACAATTCTTGATCCCGCAAGATGAAAACTCTTCGTTATCCATTTCCCTGAAGTAGGATTCCACCATCCTCGTAATCCCGTTATGTGCCACCAAGATAACTTCTCTGTCTCCGGCCTTTATGTCATCTAGAAGATTATATATTCTCTGAGCCAGATGCAGCATAGATTCACCTGTTCCAAATCTGCTTGCCATATCCTTTTTTGCTTCATGGAATTCGGCCCCATTTCTTGGCGTAGACTCATATCTGCCAAAATTCTGCTCTATAAGCCTTGGCTCTACTTCCATAGGTATCCCGGTTATCTCCGAGATATGCCTTGCGGTTTCTTTTGCCCTTACAAGTGGTGATGTCAGGATAACATCTGCAGTAATGCCCTGTTCTAATATCCTTTTCCCTGTCTCTATTGCCTGCTCATGCCCTCTTTGAGTAAGCTCAATATCTGTTGCTCCGCAGATCTTGTTTTCTACATTCCAAACGGTTTCCCCGTGCCTGATAAAATAAAAATGATCCATGATATATTGCTCTTTCTGTTCCTTTTATTATCGAATTTTTATTTCAACACTGACTTGAAATAAAATGAGCTTTTACAAATACTTTTCCTCATATTCTCCAAGGGGAATCGGTTTACTGTAGTAATAACCCTGAATAATCTCGCAGCCAAGCTCACGTAGCCTGTCGATCTGTATGCGGTTCTCTGCTCCTTCGGCAAGGCAGACAAATCCCAGCTCTTTTGCAAGGGTGATTATGTGCCGCAAAAGGACAACGTCTTCATTACGTTCAGCCTCACCGGCAATCGTGTCAACAAAGCTCTTGTCTATTTTTAAAGTGTCGATCGGCATCTGCGTCAAAAGAGACAGTGAAGAATAGCCGGTCCCAAAATCGTCCATAGATATTTTAAACCCGCGTTCACGAAGCTCCCGCAAAACGTACAGCATGCGTTCCATATTATCGTAGGTTGCGCTTTCTGTAAGCTCAAAGTCTATAAGATGATGGTCCACTCCATATGCATCAATAATGCCAGTAAGTTTTTCGATAAGGTTTTCATCATACATGCGGGTGCGGGAAAGATTCACGGAAACCGGGTAAAGGGTTTTCCCTTCCTTCTTCCAGCGGTCCATGGTCTTGCAGATTTTTTTCAAGACAAGATCATCAATCTTATCAATAGTGCCGTCTTTTTCAAAAAAAGGTATGAATCTGTATGGTGACAACAACTCCCTGTTCTTGTAATTCCATCGGATGAGCGCTTCGGCACCTTTTATCCTTTCCGTCTTGATATCAAACTTGGGCTGGAGATACACGACGAATTCATCCTGCTCGATAGCTGTTTCCACATAGGCTTTTATGAAATTGCCCCACGAAAGGTCGTCATGCATTTTCTCTGTGTAAAAAATGATCTCCGTACCTTTTTTATTTGTACAAAGCGCCTGTGCCATCTTTGCGGCATCCGCAACTCTGTTCCCTGAAAGCATGGCACGACGCATGGGAACAACCCCGCACTTGTAATAAACTTTATAGTATGGATCTTCTTCTAACACGGAATTCTTTTCAAACAGATCTTGAAGCTTCTGTTTCAGTTCCGCCTCCGGCATATCCTTAAGTATCATCGCAAAATTGTCATTATGACACCGTGCGCTTGCATAGACGAAATCAGCTTCGTTCATTGCTTTTACGATATTGCTCAAAACCTTGTTGGCAGCTATGTGTCCATAAGCCTCATTTATTACGCGGAACTGTTTAATATCAAAATGTGCGAAGGCATAGTCATTGATCTCTCTGTCGCCGGGTACTTCCAGAAAAGCCTCAAGATGGATCCAGTTGTAATTGCCTGTTATGTGATCCGTGAATGCAAGCCTGTATAATTCTTCTTTTTGGAACTGATCATGATCATCATTCATAACATGAATCGCCCTGTCATTATAAATCTTCCATTCGTGAAGGATCCTGAATTTCCTACAACCGTGAAAAACAGCGATAACTTCGGGTTCTTTTTCTAAACATAAGTCGCTATAGGGTCTGTGCGCATCATCATCCCCGGCAATCTCCTCAAATAAATTCCTGACAAACGGAAGATCTATCTCTGCATCATCGTCAATTTCGACCGAATAAAAAAATGCCGCATCAAGCTCAAGTGATTCCATCTCCGTCGGATATTCGATGCGCGGATCGTTGTTCCTGAATTCGATGCCTATTACCTCTTTCTGCAAGCGACGAACGTAAAAGACACCGGGATAGTCATAAGCCCCAAAGGCATCGGAATATTTCCCTACCACTGGCGGCACCACGCCTTTATAGAAGGACAGTATATCCTCCTTCGAAGCATTCATGTAATACAGAGTTCTTTTGGGCTTGTACAGCTGGTTTAGTCTGTTAATGATCATTCTATACCCTGCCTTTCCGTGTCTGCGTTTCAGACATCCTTTTTCAAAAACTCCAGTGCAAACTATAAGTTATTTTTCTGTTATTTTACTATATATTTCTTGAATTATACTTTCTTTATCTTTATCTGCCGTAATAGCTGTTTCATTTAGAACTTCGGAATAATCTTTATCTACCCACCATTCTCTCATGGCCTCTTCGCCAAATTCTTTACTCTGGGGCCGTGTCTTATGACGCTTTATAGTCTCTTCAAAAGGAATATCGAAATAGTAGGCATATATGTTATTACCATAAAGCTCTTTTGCCTGTTCAAAAAGCGAACGATACCATTCTCCAACCAGGATTCCTTCCAGTATCACTGTTTCACAGTGATTTCTTCCATAAATCAGAAGTTCCTTCAACATAGGTAGCGCCATGGTATCGGGACCGTCTTTTACCATGAGCATCTCACGTCGGATGACATCCTGGGATATAAGCAGCGTATTGCTTCCCATTTTTCTCTGCAATTCTTTAGCTATAGTCGTTTTCCCACTGCCGGAATTGCCTCTTAGTATTATTAATTTATTCATAAGCATACACGTTCCATGATATTATTTCTTAACGCTCTTGCGGTTTTTGATTTAATACACGTTTGAGCGGCACCCAGCCTAAATAATTCGGATGATCTCCAGTCAGTGCTGTCAGCTTTTCGATTCCCAGATAGTCATCGATCCGGACCTTGTCCCACGCGTGGATAATACGGCCGTCCTCGATAAACGCAAGACACCAGCCTGCATACTTTGTGCTGCCAATTATGCTCTCGGCCCAGCCAATCATTTTTTCTGTCATAATAGAAATGCTCATGCGACCTTCCGAACCCTTTTTCAGAATATAGTCTGACATTACTATTCTCCTAATTTAGTATTCCGTCATCAGCAAAATATACTTCCCGCCTAATAATTTCTATTGTTATTATATCAAATCTGTATTTAGTAAGCAAATAGAAAAACAAAAAATCCGAAAACCCTTGATATACAACGATTTTCGGATTCTCATCGGTAGTTTGACACCCTAAATCGAAAAAATAACCCCTAAAGCCTTGTAAAGGCTTACAGACTGAAGACAATAGAAAAACTAAGTAAAGGCAGGAAAAACTAAAAAATTACCAAAGTCCAAAACAATAGAGCAAGTGCCAAGACCCTTAATATTTCAAGGTTCCTGGCACTTTTATTATAGATTTGTTGTCAAACTCGGGATTATAGTATATGTTGATAAGTAAATCAAGAGTGAGACAGTAATTATAGCCATACACAAAAGAACAGGCCGTCCCCCTTCCGGGAAAACGGCCTGTTCAAAAAATTATGTTGGATTGATTACTTAACTACCGGATTCATAGGATTTCCATACTCATCTGTAGTAGGGTCGATGAAGATCCATCCCTTTACACCTGATGCTGTCTTAACATATGCTCTCATAGGTTCATATGTATTGTTGTCGGTAAGGATAACCTTCTTGATAGTAAACTTCTCGCCTTCAGCGATCATGCCTTTTGACTTCTTGAGTTTCTTGTCTGAGAAGATCTCAATCTCTGTAGCTGCATTATACTTTGCGAGTTTGTTCTCTTCGTACTTAGCGGGTGCGATTGCGTATGTACCGCTCTTACTCTCTTTCTCTACGAAGCCATCTTTTTTCAGTGTGTAATTCCTGGTCAGCCAGATATTTCCAAGAGTAGGTGTACAGGTTTCGATTGCGACCTTAATGGTGTCGTTGTTATCCTGTGCCTTGTATATATATGAATGTGCTGCTTCAGGCACGAATTCACTTACTGCCTTGATCTCGCCTTTCTTATATCTGAATACTCTATAGCCTAATACGATGTCATCTACATCTGCGAAGTATCTTGCTACAAGCTCCTCGCCTGCCTTACCGGGGTTAATGTCTATCTTCTGGACATCGATGTTCTTCAGGTGATCGAGTGCCTCATCAAGTGTGGGATTCCTATATGTATTGTTTTCCGTTGATACATATAAGTCTTCTTCGTATACCTGTTTGCCATCGATGGTGAATCTGAAGCTGTAACCAAAATCACCGTTATCAAATGATGTTTTCTCCTGTGCGTAGGAAACTATCTCTTCCTTGCCGTCTCCGTTAAAGTCACCGATCAGTGTGTTGTCACTTGCCTTTGTTCCAAGTGCTCCTGCTGCTGATACAAAACATACTGTTGCCAATCCACATGCTACCATTTTCAATCCGTTAAACATAATTTTTTTCTCCTTTTTGTGTTTTAATTTTTTTTAGTTTTTTGTTTTTGTCTTTGGGTTTGTTCCCTTGACTGTGGCTTTATAATACAGCAGAAATACTGATAAAACAATATTCAAAATCACCTCAAAATGTAGCAAAAGCTACACTCTTGTCACGGAATGTAGCTTTATTTACATTTACTTAACATATTGTTGCCAAATTATTGATTCTTTTCCTCCTTTTGATTATTAATTTTGTTTTGGTGTTTTCCTTTCCCAGAACTTATATGCCTCGTTTAACATGTTAATAGTTTTATCTGATCTTCGGAGTATTTCTCTCTTATTCTCCTAATCTCTTCTTCCATTATGTTGTTGATTGTATTACTGTCAATCTCCATATCCTGTCTGGCAGCACTGGATTCATCTGCAAACGTGTTAAACTCCTCCTGCTTATTATATAGGATCTGCATGATCCTTTCCTCTATAGTATTAGTACAGAGAAGTCTGTGGACCAATACATTTCTAGTCTGTCCCATTCTATATGCTCTGGATATAGCCTGATTCTCAACTGACGGTTTATACTGTGGCTCACATATAATGACTACACTGGCTGTCTGTATGTTCAAACCGGTGCCTCCCGATTGTATCTGTGCAGCCAGCACGCTTCCGGGAGGAGCCGAATCAAACCTGTCTATTATCTCCTGTCTTTTAGCTGGCGGCACTGATCCGTTTATTACACCAACACATAAAGGACCAAATATTCTTTCCACTTTCTCTAGCGTATCCAGGAAAAATGAAAATACAAGTATCTTTCTGCCATCGCCACATGCTAAATCTGCAATCTCCCTTAATCTCATGATTTTGGATGAGGTATTCATATAATCAGTGTTTCTAAAAGATACCCTACGCATGTCCATGAAATTTCCGCCTATTACATCACGGATATACTGCGCTTCATCTTCACGCGTCATCTCACACCATTCCTGCATCTGTATGAGTTCCGGCAGTTCTGCTAAAACATCTTCACGTTTACGTCTGTAATAAACAGGCGAAATCCTTTCCTTAAAGTGATCTGCATATGCTGAAGTACTGACTCCCTTAGCCTTCTCTGCTACATCCGGTTGAAGGCATCCTAAAAGTCCTACCATTTCCGAAACATTGTTTTCTATGGGGGTACCGGTCATAAACAAGATTCTGTCAGTATGTTTACAGATATCCATTACGTTCCTGCTCCGCTTTGCAGACGGATTTTTTACATAATGAGCCTCATCAACTACTACCATTGAAATTCTGAAATAATCTTCCAATTCAAGCAATTCTGAAAGGGATTCGTAATTAGTAACTGCTACGCCTCCATTATTTTTCCAGTGATTAAATGCTTCATTTTTAAAGGTACCATGAACCTTAGTTACCTTTAAATCACTCTTTGATTCTATTTCCCTGCACCAGTTTATTATGACGCTAGCCGGACAGATTACAAGGAAATGATCTTCACCTGCATTCCGCAAGGATATAATGGCAGCCAGAGCCTGTATTGTCTTTCCCAGACCCATCTCATCTCCCAAAAGTACTTTTTTCTGTCTGAGGATATATTTGACTCCCCATACCTGATATCCACGAAGCGTACATTTTAACCCGTCAAGGTTTAATTCGGTATTTTCAACCTTTTCAAGTATTTCGGTACTTAAGCCGTAGCCATCGCTTCCTGAACTGAAATGTTTCGGGACTATCTTTTCCAATGCATTAAAGAATGCTACCGAATTTACTGAAAAATCATCCCATGCTTCATCAGATGACACCTTGCCTATATCACGCAGCTCATTATACAACGGAGCTGCATCTATACCGGCCATGCCTCCAAGAAGTCTGTTATAGGAATCTATTGCTTCAATTTTTTTCTTTTCGGGTACAAAGAACCATTTAATACCATTGGAAGACCTTTTCATCTTCTTTATATCGTCATCAGTATCTTTAGGAAGTCTCTCCTTAAGTTCTTTGCACTGTTCGATAAGATTATTGGCTTTTAGATATGATGAAACACTCATGACAAGCTGCGTATTTTCCTTAGTCCTGTCATCAGATGTAATCCTTATTTTCTTATTTTTCTTTATGTCACCTGCAATCCTGTTTGCTATAGTTTTGCAGCGTGCAGCCATATTGTCTCCGATCCCGTAAATTGAGGCAATTTTCCACACTTCCGTCTTTATGATATCGTATACCGTTTTGATGCCATTATCCTTTAACACACCGGTTCTTATACCTGATTTATCCGCATTGATTTCTTCGACAGGTATAGTTTTCAGTGTTTCAATGCATTCTCTATCAACAGCAATATCTACAGCATTTATGACATTCCTTTGTAAATCGGTATCCAGCTGCTCTCCATCCTTAACGGTTTTTTCTGCCATTTGTACCCTGGATGTAAGCACCTTTATTTCCGATTGACCGAACTCACGCTTGATCACTTTATATCTCTCCTAAATTCTTTGATCATATTGTAGTTTATCATCTATTATACCAAATCAAAATTTTGTTTTCAAATTCAAAATGCTCTTTTTTAAAAACATGATGCAGGTACAAGTATGCCTATTGCCTAATTTACATTCTCAGACTATATTGTAGGTGAACAAAAAAGCGATGGAATAAGATTTCTCTTAAACCACCGCTAGTCTATCTGTCTGCTTCTACTCGACATTCGCAGTTATCTTTTTAAACTTGCTGTAGATCTTTTTCTCGTCAGAGACTATATATGTGCGTATCCGGAACTTATATTTTCCGGCATTGAGCCCTTTGACAGTTGTTTTGGTTTGCTTATTTGAGCTGTAAGTCTCTATAACCTGCCACTTTCCGTCTTTGTACATCTGTAACTGGTATCCCGACACTTTTTTATTTCTTTTCCAGCTCAGTATAAGATCATTATCGCTGACAGTCACTTTGAACTTGCTGACCGAGGTCGGTTTGGTCGTGATATCTATAGCTTCGCAGTAGTCCTTTATGTTCTTTTTGCCGTTCTGCACTGTGAACGACTGTACTCTGTAAGTGTACTTGGTTCCGGCTTTGAGGCCTTTTATCTTTGCCGATGTTTTGGTTCTGTCTTTGATGGTACGGACATTCTTCCATTTGCCGTTTTCAAGCCTTTGTATAATATATCCGTCTACGCCGGAAAGAGCACTCCACACAAGCTTTACGCTTTTTTGACCGATCTTATCAGCTTTTAAGACCGATGACTGAGATTTGGCATTGTTGTCCGGCACGTAATCAGCCCCGAAATTTCCGCCGACGATCGCGGAATAAGACGCAGCCTCGTCAAGGTCCATAAGGTTATCAAGTCCGGACTGGAATTCAGCAAATGTTATCCTGCCGTGAGGATAACATCTTTTTGCCCCTTTTTCAAGATAGACCACTCCGAACTGAACCGACCATGTGAAAGGTCCCCATGCGTAGAAATCTATATCAGCGAAATCGTCGAACCAGTCTGTTCTGCCATAGTCAAAAGCAGTACCGAGCCCCATATACGTGGCAAATCTGTGCGCCATAAGTCCGAAATCCTGTCTTGTTACGGGTGAATTGCCCGAGAAGGTGTCCTCTGCAAGTATGGGATAACCGAAGCAGATATTGTTTGCCTCGCCCCATCTGACTGCATCAGCGTAAGGGCAGTCGGACGGAACATCGGTGAATCGTGAAGTACCGTTTACCGCGGGCTTCCCCGAAAGCTCATACAAGGTTTGTATAGCTCCGTATCTTGTTACGAACTGCTCCGAATCGGAATGACCGTCATCCGTATCGATAATGCTGTCGGGAACATTTTTCCCTGTGAACTTTGCGTTTATCTTTGTATCATCATCGAAAGCAACACAATATCTTAGCTGATCAAACGGATCTCCGCTCCCGCCGTAATCCAGCGTCATGGAATATACATAGCCGAGATTTTCAGTCTCATGCACGTATTCTCCATCGTTGTATGCCTTGCAGAGACGATAGTTTTTACTGATATCTATATTCTCTATCTTCGTGAGACCGAACGCCATGAGGTAATAAAGCTTCGGGTTATTCGAAAGATCGAGAGATTCAAGCTCGGTATCGCATTCAACTGCGAGGTATGAAAGCTCCGGGTTGTGAGAAAGATCGATTGATCTAAGCTTCCCGCTCTTGTTGTACCCACAGACAAGTTCGTAGAGTTTAGGGTTGTGGCTTACATCTATCTTGGTCATATTGGTCCACGCAACGTTGAGATATTCAAGATCCTTCAAGTTGCTGACATCTATGTTTTTAAGGTGCTCATTGTGCCATATATCGAGCCTTTTTATCTTTGTGTTTTTTGAAACATCAACAAATTCCAGATCGTTGTAGAACGCTGTGAGATCACAGAGCTCGGGATTGTTTGACAGGTCGAGAGATGTAAGTCCGCAATTGCTTGCAAATAGATTTTCGAGCAGAGGGTTTTGTGACAGATCGAGCTCTTTAAGCTCAGGGTTTGCGTTGCACTCGAGATATGCAAGCTTGGGATTGTTCCTGACATTCAGGGTTTTAAGATTGCAGTTGAAGCAATATACCCATTCAAGATTGGGGCAATCGGAAAAATCCAGATCTGTAAAATCATTGAATGAACACCATATACCAACAAGTTCCGGATTATGTGAAAGATCCATTTCCGTGAGATGGTTGCCTTTGCACCACAGACCCGTAAGGTATGGGAAGTACTCTATTCCCTTTATTGAACTGACGCCGAGGTTTTCGCAGTGGACATTGCGAATAAGAAAAATCTCGTCGCTGTCAAGATAGCCGTTGCCGTCTTCGTCAAAGGTTTTACTGATGCAGCTCCTGAATATCGGATCGGGGAAATTTTTTTCATCTACAGCAACTCCGGCTTTAACTTTGGCATTTACCGACATAGGCACTGCCGTAGAAATGATTACTGTTACCACCAGAAAGGCGGAAAGAAGTTTTACTAATAGCTTTTTCATAATGTGACTCCTTTTATCCTAAATGTTATCGTTTCTATATACTTCTTAGTCCACTGCACCAAATTTAAGCGTAAACTCATCAGATCCAACTTCAAGTTCAGTCATTTCACCCATGAGCATAGGGTAATTAATATCCCCATGCCCTGCCGGGAACCCAAAAGCCACAGGTATATCAGTGTCATCCAAAAACTGCCTTGAGATCATTTCTGCTACAGACCCGAACTTTCCTCCACGACTCAGCCCATCATAATCTCCCAAGTCCACAGGCATCTCAGTCCACTCTCCAAATACTATACCGGCTGCTTTATCCAGTACCCCCAGATGCTTTAATACGGTAAGATATCTGTGGATATGCTGCATATTCTCGTTCACATCTTCAAGGAAAAGTATATAGGGTTCATCAATCTTCGTACAATCATATACGCTTCCAAGTACTCCAGTAAACGTTGAAAGGTTTCCGCCTATAAGGATGCCCTTAGCCTTCCCTGTCCTGCAATAAGAACTGCTTTCGCAAGTATATATAGGCATCTCACCCATCAATAGCTTTTCCTCAGCTTCCATGCATGCCTTGGAAAGGCCGAGAAATGTCCCACTCATGCACGAATGAACCGAAGGGATCCCTGCAGACGTCCATGCAGAATGGTATATTGTGATATCACTGTACCCGATGATAAGTTTGCCTGAATCCCTGATAAGCTTCAGGGGCAGCTTATCAGCTATTTCTGAAGCTCCGTATCCACCACGGACACAGAATATCGCCTTTATCTCCGGATCTTTAAGTGCCCATTCCAGATCCTCCAAAATATCTTCTTCCGTGCGAACGTCATCACATACATGCTTCCCTTCCACAGGCTCATATCCCCATTGCTTCAGACCGTTAACCACTGCATCGGCCTGTTCCCTGCTCGGAAGCGCGGAAGGAGAAATAACAGCTATCTTATCACCCTTTGAAAGAAACATATCCGCATTCTTTCCGCTGTATCTGCTATATGTAACCTTTGTCACCGTATCTTCGCCCTCATTTATCAAACCGCTTTCTTCCTGTTTCCTGATCTCTTCAATATACTCTTCAAATGTAATGTCTTTCTCAGTGATATATTCAGCAATAGCAGGGTCATCCACATATCTTATATGCCATTCTTCATAGCCATATCCCGTGATATCTTCCTTGCCTTTCGGATATCTTAAAATGAATCCGTATTTTGCAAGTTTTGCATGGACTTTTTTCCATACCTCGGGATGCTGTACCATATCCTCGTTATAGTAATATGTCTCTCCATCCTTTATAAAATACAGATCAATCGCAAGACCCGTTTGATGCTCAGAATAACCGGGAGTGGCAACAGTTTTCAAGGTATATTCCTCGCCGTACTTTATCATGAACCGGTCCCAAATATCCTGCTGTGCTGCTACGCTTCTCCTTGCAGAGTCGAGCTCCAAGTGTATACCGTCATTCTCTTCTACATCCTCTATCAATTTCTTGCAGGCAGCATAGGCTTTCAGTTCTACTTCAACATAATCCCCCACCGAGTTAGTAAGGAAAGTAGTCTCAAGATACTTTTCCCAGTCTTCCGGAAGCGGATTTTGCTTATTCACAAGTGCCAGGTAATCTATTCCCTCATTTTTGCGACGGCTGTACTCATCTGCATATGCCCCGGCCTTCTTTAGCTTTATGCTAACTTTCAAAGATCCGGTTACTCCGTCATTAAATGCCCATTCAAAACTGCCGTCGTCATGTACAGTCTTGGTTGCTATCCCGTATTTTTCGGCAAAAGACCCACCACTTATCGAAAGGCGGATATAAGGATCATTTTCCCTGACAAGTAGAGCCGGCTTTCCTTCATCTACATCAGCACTCTTGCTTACAATAGGCATCTTTATGGTTTTACCTGCAATATAAACCTTTACAACATCCCCATATTTGTAACCTGCTCCTTCAAGCTTTTTGCTGCTGATAGAGAGTACGATATTCCCCTGTTCATCCATACGGGTGATATCTGTTTTTCCCTTCAGTTTTTTCAGTGAAGCTGCCAATACTTCGGTCTCAGGTAACAAAATCGCGCCTATAATCAATACTGCGAATGCCATAATGATAAATCTTATTCTTCCCATCCTAAACCTCCATCATATTCAAAATCTTATAAAGAAGAATAATAACCGGTATATGTTTCTCAATCTTCCGAAAAATCCGTATCCATTGCTACCTGCAGCTCATATCCCGGATATTCTTTACCCACAGCCTCTATCACCTTGCCGTATACTGCCCTGCGGTCTTCAGCATCAAAACTTACCACGATGTCAAACCGCAATGTCTTTTTCTCTTTATCCATATAAAAACCATGGATCTGGCGGACATACTCATGAGACAGTACTAAGTCTTTTACCTTATTGTATGCTTCGATTATCTCAGCATCTTTTGTATTTACGGAGTAAACACCTATGGCTGTCAGTATCACGTGATGCTCTTCATACACCTTTACCTGTATGCTCCTTATGAGCTGATCCAGACGGTCAGCCGAATAAGTATCGGGAACTTCTATATGTATCGAACCATTCCATGTATCAGGGCCATAGTTGTTAAGCACAAGATCATATGCTCCCTGGACGTCAGGGAAACCGGTAACGGTTTCTTTTATGCTCTTTGCCAGGTCGGCATCATTCCTCTCGCCAAGTATCTGTGAAACCGTCTCCTTTATCATCTCAAAACCGGATTTAATGATGACAAGTGAGATGATAGCACCCAGCCATGCCTCGAGGGATATATCAAAGATCAGGAATATCGCAGCGGCAACAAGAGTCGAGGCAGATATAACAGAATCAAGTGTAGCATCCTCGCCGGAATTGACCAGCGAAGCAGAATTAACCTTCTTGCCGACTGACTTGACATATCGTCCCAGCACGATCTTAACCACTACAGCAGCACCGACGATAATCAGGGAAACAGTTGAATAATCCGGTACGTCAGGATTAATGATCTTTTTGACCGATTCTACCAGTGATGTCACGCCTGCATACAGCACTATCACCGAAATGACCATAGCACTCAGGTACTCAACACGCCCATATCCGAACGGATGCTTCTTGTCAGGCTCTCGGCCTGCCAGTTTTGTACCGATTATCGTAATAAGGGAACTGCCCGCATCGGAAATGTTATTTACTGCATCCATTATAATAGCTATCGAACTGCTCATAAGACCTATGACAGCCTTAAAAGCAGCAAGAAAGACATTGGCTATGATGCCTATAACACTTGTGCGGACTATTGTTTTTTCCCTTGAAGCTGCGCTGTCACCATTAACGTTCTTCATATCGTTCCTCCCCCATAATTAACCGATAATCCCGGATAAGGTATAACTTACTACTATATCGTTTGCATTCTTAAAATCAAATGTTTCAGTCTTATCTTCTGACGTATAGCAGTCAAAGTATATGCACCGGTCCGTATCATTCAGTGATACAGTCCCATTATCAATGACAGTCACAGTTACACCATCACATATAACGCTAATATCTTTGATCTCCGTATTAGAAATATCTATATTAGCTTTATCATCACCCAGCTGCCCAAGCAGTTTTATAGCCATATACGAAAGTCCGTTAAAAACTGCCGGTAATTCGCTGTCGCCCGAGCGGTTTATAGTTACAGTATATGTTCCGTCATCGTATACCTGCTCAAGTTCAGTATAATAATCCTGTTGCTCTCCATTCTGCTCATATATCAGGTCAACCATGGCATATGCAGGAATACTGTTGGAATCGGATAAAATGGTGTCATCTGTTTTATCATCCTGCTTGTTGTCTATAATAGGCTGCTCTCCATCTTCCGATATGGATTGGAAATCATCATTTACTATCTCATACTCATCCGGTGTCACCGGCTCAGCAGTATCTATTTTCGATTTGATCAATACCAATAAAAGCCAAACAATCAGAACCCCGACTATCACATACCATATAATAGACAGTATTCGCTTGCTTTTCTCCGGCAGGCTGCTGAATGATTTCTTTACAGGTGCGCTTATCTTTTCAAATATCCATTTAAATGCCAACGGTCCTAAGACTCCGGCCAGCACATACAGTACTTTTATATTACTGCTGATTTCCCAGTAATACCATTCTGATCCCTTAAAAAATTCGACATCAAAATATGGCAGCTCAACTATGTGCAGGCTAATGGCCATCAGCAAGCAGTTAAGGATATTGAAAAACAGGATATGGAAACCCATTATCCAGAATGTATTACATGACATGAAATTAACGAATCTGCTCTCGCCGACCTGTTTCCCGATCAGATCTACAAAAGTCAGCCAAAAAGTGATGCCGACAACCGCAGAAATAAGCGGAGTAACGATGTACGGGCTTGTAAATCTCGACAGGTCGTCTAAGCTGTCACATGCAACATCATATGCAGTCGGCATATAACAGGTACGTATCACATTAACTACCAGCATTCCGAACATGAGTGCTATCTTTGCTCCGCCCGGCATAGCCTCATGCTTACCCTCTATATGATTTTTGTATATTCTTCCAAGCTCAAGAAACGGGAAGAAGAACAATACCTTAAGCGGTAACAGGAAAGGATGTAATGCTTCAGGATCGATATTCTTTGCAAGATATACCACCAGCATATTTAAGCCACAGAATATCACAAACATCACGATACTGTTCCAGAATTTATGCAGAAACTTTTTAAGTACGGCATACACCATGAGAGCTGCGAACAGAGAAATAACAAACCACATGGGTGTTACCAGCGGAAAAGCTGCACCTTCAGTGACCACTCTGTCTAGCACATATGCTAAATATCCCTCAGGGAGAGCAGGCATATCGCTTCCTAGTTTATACAGATTGATCAACTGCTGAAAACAAAAAGCAGCTAATGCCATTCCTACATAAGGAACCAATAGCGTTTTCACCTTTTTCTTAAAGTATGTCCAGAGATTTGTAGAAGAATCAACCTTGTTGAAATATCCAGATATAAATACAAACATGGGCATAAAAAAAGAATTATATGGAATTATGTCACCAAAAAAATTAAGCGCAGTAAATGTGTGAGAATCGACAACCATAAAAATGCCAATGGCAGATAGTAACATAAATTTCTTATTGGATTTAGTACGCTGTTCGCTCATAAAGCAAACCTACCTCTCTTATTGCTTTAATCATTGTTTGGACTTTGGTGTTATTTATACTCCTCTTATAATATTCAAATAGTCTTGTCTCTGATCAACCACAGCGTATATAGTGATGATCTTATTTTTTTCATCGATCTTATAGAATACAAGATCTTTTTCTAGTATCAGTACCTTATATCCTTGTCTTCTAAGTACAGAATACTTAGGGTCTTCTCCTAAATACGGATTATCTCCAAGTGCTAAGATAGATTTTTCAAGCCCATCCAACTTCTCCAGTGCCTTTTCAGCACCAAAATTCCTTGCTATATAAAGAACTATGTCACAGATCAAGGCATCAGCCTTATCAGTTCGTACTATATGGTATTTCATACCTGCTCCTCTTTCAGCATTTTCCTGAGGCCATCAAAAGTATCTTGGATTGGTGCTGTCCTGCCATATCGAACATCTTCTTCTGCCTCTGCAAGAATCTCAAGAAGTTCTATTCTGGATTTAATATTCTTGTACTCATCATAGGACATCGATACAGTGTCTCCCCTGCCGTTAACTGTAATAATGACTGCCTCACGATTCTCTCTACATTGCTTTGATATATCATTATAATGATTCCGTAAGTCTGCAGAGGGCCTAATACTTTCCTGTAATGTCAACATAAATATCACCTCCAATTTTAATAGTCATATTATATCATAATTTGTATATTGAGTCAATTATTTTTCAACTCACATCATTATTCATATAATCTGTTAATGAATATATAGTTGAATTTACTGGAAACAAATGACCACTTCCAACCAGGCATAAAAAGGGATCGATTTCTCGATCCCTTTCACGACAGTATCTCTGTTATTATCATTAATTGATTTTTATGCCTCCTCGCAGTACATGTACCACTCTTCCCAGAGAGCCTCAACCATTTTTGCATAATCATCATCGTAGATGTATCTAACATCACCATAACATGAGCACTTTACCTTTGTACCGTCTTCGGCATGAAAATACAGGGTTCTCTGACCGTAATCGTACATTTCATGCTGTGTGGTGTATGTTGCATCAGGATTGATATGCTCAGCGTATGAATACAATTTTGAAAGATATGTCTTGCTAAGCATACATGCAGGTTCCGTTCCCTTAAGATACTCTATGACGCTCTCGTCTGACAGATCCTCCAGTTGTCCGGGATTTTTACTGTAATTGTATGTATAAACCCTGCCATCACCAAGGATGTATGTAGCCTGCTTCTGGTATCCCCACGCCATATTTGTATATACGTCTTCAA
>JAEEVK010000060.1 GCA_016287095.1 Lachnospiraceae bacterium | reverse complement strand
ATTTTGCCATGTCTATCATAAATCCATTAGGCGTAATATCATTATTTGCCAGTTCTGATTTTGTTTTTATGTCAAACAAAAATGCCATACAATTTCCATTCCTAATTGAAAATTTAAAAAATATTCTATAATCATTCGTTGAGCTAATCCATCCTCGCGAATCCTTAATGGAGTAATCCAATGCTACTTCATAGTCTCCTTCTTCAAATAATTCAACTTTTGTATAAGCTCCAGTACTAGTACAAGCAGCTAAATAATTCGTATATATAATAGGATCTGTTTTATTTCCTTCTCGATTTGTATACCGAATAATTAATGCACCACGTTTAAAATTCATTTTAGGAACTTCAAAATACTGATCATTTCCATCTTTATCAACATCAACTACAATATCTTTATCCCCATTTATACAATCAATATTTTGCTCTAAATTAAACCATAAAGTTACTCTATCACCTACATTTTTAAGGAATATCGGGTCACCGGTTTTTTCATCCTTGACATCCTGTGTGTATCCATTTATTATGAATGATCCAATATGCCACCCGTAATGAGGATCTTTTACATCTATAGCCTCATTACCAACATACCCATTATCTTTACCTACCTTTGTTTTTTCTCTTATTATTGTTTTAGGTTCCTGCTCTGGTGAAATTGATTTTTCATTTTCTTCTGTATTTATTGCATAAAACTTATATACCTCTGCAAATCTAAAATAATCATATGTATTTTTAGAAAATGACCCAAAACCTATTGAACCTGACTTTATTCGCATTTCGTAAGCAATAATAACTTTATAGTAACACCCATTTATAAGTTGAACTGTTTTAGTTTCATAAAATGATCCATTATTCAAAACAGAGTTATATACAAATACATTTGATAATTCCTTATCAATTGCCCATTTCACACCATTTATTGAGCTCAATACAATTATGGTACCATTATTTATATCATCTTCCAATTCAAATCCATCGATTTCGTCACAACCGTCATCATATATATTCCATGATTCATCAGGTAAACTTAATTTATATGAATCGAAATTATAAGATAACCTTAAATTTCCTTGCTTAACATCATATGCTTTAAATCCGTTTTTTTCGTCCATTTCTGCATAATCACCCGATAATGAAAAAATTCCAAATGAATTTCCATCTGTACTTCCATTATATCCCTTTTGACTTATAGGATATTCATCATCATCTGAAAATTTATATTTATCCCCAGTAATATTAAGTGTTTCTTCTGCTTTTACTGATATCCAATTTATTACTACAACAAAAGAAATTATTATGCAAATAACCATAGTTAAAACTGACACTTGTTTTATGAAATAATATTTATTTATCATTCTTTTCATATCATTTTACTCCTCATGTTAGTAATTATTCAATCTTTTGCGCTTTATCTTTACATTGTATCACATGATCCCTATGTTTTTCTCTCCACCCTTTATAATATCCTGACTTTACTCTTAAATCTATGGGTCTTTCAGCATCTTCCGGTATCATCCATATTCGGCCCGCTCTTTCGGCTCCTTCAATTCTTCCGTTGAGGCAATATGTGTTTATAAGTCTTGGAGAAACATTCCATTTTTCTCCTGCCTCAACTAATGTCATATACCCCTTCATGGCATCTCTCCTCTCTTTACGACAAAAAAGCATTGCAGGGGACACCCTACAATGCTTTACTGATCATATCACACTATTTATGCAACTGGCTGACATCAGAAAACATCCTTGTAGTTCTTTAAGTCCCTATAGCTTTGCGTCCTATTCTTTCGAATAGTTTGCCTTTATTAGAATATAGTCAAATTATAAACGTGTATTCGAAATATGTCAATATGATAAATCTTAAATCTTTCTAAACTTTACTAATACTATTTTTTCTTTACAAAACAGCCCATACCTTATCACCGGTATGAGCTGTTAAAAATCGCTATTCTATTGTTAATTTCACAGATTTACTTACACTACCCCATACCTTCTTGCCATCCACCTTTTTGTAGGCTTTAACTTTAAATGAATATGTACCTTTTTCTGTGGGCTCAAAGGTATATGTTCTGACTTTCTTTCCGTTTTTAAATATGGTTTTGAGTTTTACATATTTACTTGAACCGGGCTTTTTAACATATATACGATAGCCTGATGCATTATCAGTCTTTTTGATGGTGATCTTTATATTATCATCATCTGTAAGTGCTGCCGTTATCTTAGGCTGGGCAGGGCTGCTGTCTTTAATAGTCATGCTGTCAAGGTACGCATCCCATGTGCCATCATCTGTTGTTACTACAAGTTTAACCGTTTTGCTGTCTTTCCCTACCTTGACATTTTTTATGGTATAGTCAGCTGCACCGGTACCTTTTATAGAATATGTACCCTTGGTCTCATTACCGACTACCAGATCTACCTTTGCGGTATTTGAACCATTGGATGCTCCACGCAATGTAAAGTCATATAAGCCAGATGCAAAGTCCACATTTGTTGTTACCATGTCATCATTTGCATACAATGCCACACCGCTAAACGGACTGCCGATATTACCTGCATAAGGGCCTGACTTGGTCATCGACTCGCACTCTATCACTGTCCCGGTCTTGTTACTTAATTTACCGGAGTTATCAGAGTTCTTATTTCCGTCGTTTTTGTCTCCGCTGTTTTTGTCACCTTTAGTGACTTCTCCGCCTACTGTGACTTTGTTTGCATATACCCTTGCTTTACCATTACTCTGGTAGCCTTCGATACACAGACAGGCTTCATAGAGCTTCCCTAAGTTCAGTCCCAGTTTTTCCCATTCTTTAAAATGCTCTGTGACAGAGATGGTACCTTCGGTACGTTTTGAGGTACGCACACTCCAGTACTGCTTAAATGTGGTGTTTCCGTCGATGGACGGCTGGTTTTCACGGATGGTCTCATACACATCATAGGTTCCGCCATCTACTTCTATCTTACCCTTGGATGTGGATCCGGGCGGACGCCAGGTCCCCCAGCTGTCTACGATATAATACTCTATCAGAGGATCCCTCGACCATCCATAGATGCACATATATGAGTTTCCGTCAGGCTGATAGTCCACACCGTATTCTACAGTTATGTTGCCTATCTCATCATATTTCCTGGTACAGTCAAACTTTATGCCTTCACGGAATAATGCATTATTTATATTCTTCCACTCGCATTCAAACTGACCGTTACCGTTTACGGTCATCGTGGTATCACCGGTATCTTTCCAGAGTGAATAAGTGTAGTCTCCGTCCCTGCCTTCGATATTTTCATGTACAACAGTCGCTGCTTTTACATTTTTCTCTCCGAGATAAGGAAATTCCAAGGCTAAAGCAACAGATAACACGACAACAAGTATTTTCCTGTAACCCTTAAGGCTCTTCCATAAACAATTCATCATGTGTATGATCAATCACTTCCTTTCCGTTTAGTTATCGGGGATTATGATCTTATTACCGCACAGTGAATAAAACAGACGGTACTCGTTTTTTTCGTATCTGCGCATCTTTTCAAATACCTTTTCTGTAGTACATAACAATACTGTGGGGTTAAATCCGTCCTGCTCGAAATCTGACAAGCTGTTAAAAAGTTTTTCCAGCGACTGGCCTTCGTAGTTTCTAACAAGCACTATCTTAAAAGCCTTTTGTTTTGCATTCCAGTTTTGGTAGTTATATATACTGCTCTCACTGGTGACTGCTACGCTGTCAGGGAACCAGTTTTCTATAGTCTTGGCCAATGCCTCTCCGTACATGTTTGATATTTTTGTAGTCCCGGCAAATATCGTTGTATTGGCATTTACTCTCACTCCGAAGCTCATATGGTTAACAGTAGAAATGACAGACCTTACAAAAGCCTGTGAATCGATGTTTTCTATGTCCAATCCCATCTCTTCCAAGATTCCCTTTAACACCTTTAAAACCTCATCTTTATTTATGTTTCCAGCTCCCTGTGCCATAAATGCCGAGCCTCCTTTACACAATTTTAATATAGCAAATTCAAGCTTTTTATTTCGCTTTGCTGTCCGATTTCTGCCTGGTCAGATCCATGATAAATCCGGTAGGGAATTTAAATACCTTAAGCGAAAGCAGACATGTGGTAGCAACAGCAACTATTATCCATAAAGTTTTGTGTACTCCGCCGTCATAAAACCACTTATCAAGATCTGTGTACTTAAATACATAAAGCACTAGCTTGTGCCAGAAATAAACCTGTATGGTTCTGGAGCCCCATGTGGTTATAACCTTGATATCCCTGGTGGGTGCAGCCATGATCAAAAAGAATCCGATCACACAGGAACAGAGATAACATTGGAGTTTCCATATAAACGCAAAATCTGCGGTCTCCGGAAATCCTTCTCTGGCTACGAAATAAGGTCTGGTCTGATATACTGTCTTCATAAATATGAGGCATATGATCAGCCAGATAGCAACTACAGCTACACCGGAAATCTTGAGTTTTTTATTTTCTGCCAAGGCTTCCAGTTTCTTTCTGTCCAGAGCCATACCGAGGAAATAAAACGGTATAAACGAAGTTGCTTTTGATAACGAAAGGAACCCGCCTATATCAGTGATATATCCTGCAAAGCATCCGAATGCAAAGAATGCTCCGACTACTACCCATTTCCATACTTTGTGCTCCATCAGTTTATGTAACAGGAATCCGAGTATGATACAGTAAACCATGACCAGCATAAACCACGGAGCGGAGTTTTCGTGCAGCATATCTATTTTTGCTTTAACCCCGAATGCACGCTTTATACCGTAGATACTCAGCTCATACAGTATATATATTGCGAGGAATGCAATCGCTTTTTTCCATATGCCTTCATTTTTATGAAAAAGTCCGGCCAGAAATATGAACAACGGCATATGTACCGAGTATATGAAAATAAATATACTGTGATATGTTACCGAATTTCTGATGTTTATGAAATGCCCCACGACCACCAGGATTATGAGGATAAACTTTAGGTTATCCCATAGGGCTACTCTTTTGTTTCCCATTGTGTATTATACTCCCAACTTATAATATCCTTCACGCAATGTCAATGCCACTATGTGGCTTTGACCTGGTTAAAGATGACAAGGTCAAGTTAAAACAACTCTGCAAAAAATCCCTGAGTATATAAAAATACCATGACTCCAATATGAAGTATCAATATCAGCGGCATACCGATGACAAAATAAATATGCTTTGTCTTGTGCCTGAATGCATACATACCGAGTAAAGTACCGATACTTCCTCCTATGAAGCTAACAAGGAATAATGAACTTTCTCTTATACGCCACTTCTTTTTCTCTGCCTTTTTCTTATCGATACCCATTATGGCAAATCCGATGATATTCATTATTGCCAGATAGCTAAATAAAATGATGTATTTCATATTAATCTAGAATTTTCTCCAATTCACTCTTATATTTTTTTGATACTTTTGTAACCTTCTTTATGATATCCGATTCCATCTCGTCGATTACACCGTCATCGTTTTTCGCTGCCGATTCACACAAAGCGATGAAGTTATCTATCGACATTATCTGGTTCATTATCTGAACGTTTAGGAATGGATTTATTTTCTTTTCTGTTTTCATTATTTAGTCCTCATGATCAATATCAAGGCTATATATTTCATTTAATCTAATCTTTATTCCCTCTTTAAAACACAGTGTGCCATCCGAGATATCTATCCTCTTAAATACACCTTGTACGATTCTGTACTCTCCGCCTTCTTTTCTTTCATCCGGTACAAAATACTCGACTTTTATAGTTATATTCTCAGATGCATGTTCTTCAAGATATCCGATAGTCCTGTCCAGGTCTTCTCTTTTGGCATCATCGAAACTGATATCCAGTCTGTCGTCTGTCAGTCTGGCGGCCTCATCTATCTCTTCGTCATATCCTGTAAGTGCCGCAAATGGAGAAAACTGTGCCGCCCTGGCATCCATGGACATTCTCTTTCTGGTTTTTGAGACATGATGTGGTAAATCTATTATATCACTGTAATCGTTCACGCCTTATGGCCTCCTACCTGTCCGTTTCGCTCTCTGGTTGTGGCGCCTTCTTCAAAGTTCATCCCTCGAAGCATGGCACATTTACCATAGCGCTCCTTTATCTCTATGATGGCATTTTGGATATTGCGTTCCTTTTCCTTACTTTCACGCTTTTTCTGTTTTTCTTTTTCTAAAGCTTCATAGTCTGTAAAGAGGTCAAGCTGTTCGTATTCTGCGGCAGGTATCTTGTCCTCAGGTATAATGTTGTTTGCCACAACATACATCCTGCGAACGGTAAGACCAGGATCAACTATCCTCTCATACAGCTTTGTAACTGCATCCATCATAGCAGCTGTGGATGATGTATATTCATCCAGATTTATGGAGCCATGCGCCGACTTTGGTACCGAACGCCCATATCTGTCGGTCTCTATATCACCCTTGTAGGCTGCTGCCTTTTTAGGATCTGACAGGTTTTCTATATCATATCCGACAGTGAGCACCATCTGGTTTGTCACTACTTTTTTCTCCACCAGTGTGAGTGACAGCAGATCAGTCATCTCCCTGGCTATGAGTCTTCCCTTATCAAAGGGATATGGTGCTGACAGTACCTGTCCCTGGCTTAAGGAATGATTTTCCGGTATATAGCCTTTTATATCGGATATTTCCACAGGCTCCCAGCCCCAGGCATGATCTATCAAAAGCTCGGCATTTACTCCAAATGTTTTGTAAAGGAGTGCCTCATTATAATAATCAGTATCCTTACCTTCTGAGCATCTGGCAATATCTCCCATCGTCATCAGTCCCAGTTTTTCCAGACGTTTTGCATAGCCTCTGCCCACTCTCCAAAAGTCTGTGAGCGGTCTGTGTCCCCAGAGGAGTTTTCTGTATGACATCTCATCCAGCTCTGCGATACGCACTCCGTCCTTGTCAGCAGGCATATGTTTTGCTACTATATCCATCGCAATTTTAGCCAGATACATATTTGTACCTATACCTGCGGTGGCAGTTATGCCTGTATCTGCCAGCACATCCCTGATCATCTTAATCGCCAGATCATGCGCTGACATACCGTATAATTTCAGATAATCCGTAGCATCTATAAATACCTCATCAACTGAGTATACATGCATATCTTCAGGGGCAACATATTTTAGATAAATATCATAGATATGTGTACTGATCTCCATGTATTTTCTCATCTGGGGAGGTGCTACTATAAAGTCTATCTCCAAAGACGGATCTGCTTCAAGCTCAGTGTATGAATCAGATTTCCCGGTAAATTTCCCGCCCGGTGCATTTGCCCTTCGATAGGCATTTGCTTCCTTTACTTTTTGCACCGCTTCAAACAGTCTGCAGCGGCCTCCGAGTCCGTATGATTTTAACGAAGGAGAAACTGCCAGACATATCGTTTTTTCTGTTCTGGAAGGATCCGCTACCAGTAGGTTTGTGGTTAAAGGATCCCTTTTTCTTTCCACACATTCTACAGATGCATAGAAGGATTTTAAATCTATGGCGATATATGACTTCTGTGTATCTGACATGTGGGTGCTCTCCTGTTATTATTTCTCACTTATCCATCTGCGCTGCATCAGTGTAAGTCCCAGACCTATAGGGAATGCTACTGCCATAGAGACAAGGAAAAGTACGAAACCACTTCCTGCATAGGCGATACAGGTTACGAAGCTCGGAAATGCAAAGGCCAAACACTGTGAACCTGCAAATCCTGCTATAGCACCTCCGACACCTCCGGCTATACATGCCGAAAGCATGGCTCTCGGATTTCTCATAGTAACACCGAAAAGAGCCGGCTCAGTAACTCCCAACGCACATGAAAATGCAGCCTGATATGATATGTTTTTCTTTTCTTTATCTTTGAAAATAAGTGCCAATGCAAGTGCAGCCCCGCATTGTCCATACACCGCTCCGCCCAGTAGCGGCAGGAGCAGATCGTAACCGTTTGTTGCTATACTTGCGATACTTATGGGTACTATACTCCAGTGAGCTCCAACAAATACCATGGGTTGGATTATAAAGCCCATAAATACGCCTGCTACAATATGGTTCCATTCATATAAAAGATTAAAAAGATATGTCAGGAAATTGCCGATCCATGATCCTAACGGACCAAATAAAAGGAACGTAAACGGCAATACTATCAAACAGCAGAAAATAGGCTTCAAAAAACCCTTAACCGCATCAGGAAGTATTTTGTCAAAGGGCTTTTCAACAAAATGCAAAAGGCCTACTCCCAATATCACGGGGATCACGCTTGAATGGTAAATGGCAGGCTGGATATCAAAAACCAGAAACGGTAATTTCCCTCCGTTTTCCAGCACATTTAAAAGATCCGGATAAAGCATCGCAACAGGTATTAAAAGAGAAATATATAAATCGGTCTTCCACTGTTTTGATGCTGTAATCGCTAAAAACAACGGCAGGAAATAAAAGAATCCGTCAGATACAGCGTAAAACACCATATACAGACCGTCTTCCTTTGACAGCACCCCTGCTCCGGCCAGCAGTATCAATACACTTTTGATGATACTGGCTGCTGTCAGATAATTAATTATCGGAACAAATATACCTGATATCTGTTCGATCACAAGCTTATATATGCCTGCTTTTTTCTTGGTCTCACTTTTTTGATCCATGATTTCTTATGTTTCTTCGTCCTTATAAATCACAATATTCTTTCCATGCTGCTTACCGTAATACATACGCTCATCAGCAACCTTTATTACTTCCTCGGGAGTCTTGTAAATATCCTTGTTTTCCTCGAGACCGATGGTAATAGTTACGCTTATTCGCTTATTATAGAATACGGTCGGATTTGTCTCGACGCATTTCCTTACATATTCCATTTTTTCCCTTGCAACAGCCAGATCATAATCCTTCATAAGAATGACCATCTCTTCTCCGCCCCATCTGCATATAGGACATCCGGTCATTTCATTTTTTATAAGCTTGGTTATATGTCTTAATACCTCATCACCGCAGTCATGACCATACGAGTCATTTATACGCTTGAAATTGTCTATGTCACAGAATGCTACACAGAAATGACGTGTCCATTCCGTTTCCATAAGTGTCTCCATCATGGGTAAAAATCCGCGTCGGTTAAGCAGGTTTGTCAGTGCATCAAACTGCGCATCCACTGACAGCTGCTGGTTTCTCTGTTCGAGGTTAACCTTTTCTGATTCGCTTGAATAAATGTATATCACATTGTAGAATATGACCGAAAATATCGCCACAAATGACGAAAATACAACCAGTACACCGCCCAGAGCATCTGACAGCACATAAACAGGCATCTTATCCTTAAATATGAGGAACAGAGCCACATATATGCTGAAATGCAATACCAGACTAACTACTATTATCCATCTTTTGTTTCCCTTGAAAAGGAAGCAGCCGAAATAGATGATGATAGGCACTATGGCACACATGAAGCAGTATGGTCCGCATCTCCACCCAAGGTAATATGTCTCAAATATCGTAAATGTAGTAACCTCCAGCAGGATACTCACATAAACCGGTAAAATAAGCTCATATTTACATAATATCGTACAGAAAATATATACTATTACACTTAACAAATTAAAAAATATCAGCGGCCTTACACCACCAATGATCATTATAGCAAGCAGGACCAAATGTACAACGCCCATGATCGCCACAGTAAACATAAAGCTGTTGTGTACAAGAAAATGCAATGCTTTATCAATTATTCCCTTATTATGCACACTGTCACCCCGTTTCTTTTTTAATCATTGCTGCTTTTTGTTTAGGACCCGTTATAATCCCTTTGCATAGTAAACCGTATCGACACCCTGACCGCTGTCATCCTTTATACTTTCAATAAGATTAAATTCAAATTTCTTTAAGATATGAATATTTGAATCATTAGTTGACCATGTACGTGTTGAATAAATCTTACCCCATCTTGTAGTAAACAGTTTATTATACATTTTCTGTGTAAGACCTTTATTCCTGCTCTTTCTTGCTACTACTATGGTTGATATGTAGTCTGTAAGGAACTGCTTGTCTTTTATTGACAAAACATAATCCTTTATATATGACAGGAATCCGACTACCTCATTATTATCAACAACCAGGATAAAGCTCTGCTTTAAAAGCTCGTCAAGATAAGCATATGGTATACAGTCACTGACTGCCTTTGAATTATCTACATCAGATGACTTCTCGGTAGTACCCTGTCTCTCTGTCAAAGGAGGCACAAACTCCTTATCTACTTCTATTACGATATCCCTGATATCTCTTTTTTGAGAAGGGCTTAATTCATCAGCAACGATGATCTCCGGTATGTATCCGCTGTCGACAACAGCCTGATCAGAGTCCAAACGGCATAAACTCTTAAAGAAACCTATCTGATCCCTGTTAGCTTCCTCACCTACCGGATAACGCAAATTACAATGGAATACATGGCCGGCTTCTGCATCCTCTTTAGTGCCATATATCTTGTATTCAGCCTTAATGCCCTTTCCTCTTAAGTAAGCTGCCATAGGCTCACATTCAGTAACCAGGAAATCATTTGCTGCAGAAAATACAAATGTAGGCGGATAATCAGCAGTTATATTTTCAAGGATCTCGGTTCTGGGATCATCTACCAGATCTGCTGAACCAAAGTAATCCATCATCATTTCATTATTTCCGTCTTCAAATCTGGTGCGGATCTTATACATGCCACATGCTAAGGAAACACCTTTGAGGATTACATCTTCCGGTACTTCAAAGCCAAAACACTTAGCATATTCTTTATTGGAATAAATGCAGGCAAACTGGCTGACAAGCTGAGCACCTGCAGAGTCTCCCACCATAAATACTCTGGATTTATCCATTCCGTATTCTACTGCATTTTGAGATATCCACTTAAATACTGCTAAAATATCTTCCAATGGAGCAGGAAATTTGTTTTCAGGTGCCAGTCTGTAATTTAAATTGACTACATTAAATCCAAACTCTGCCAGATGCATACAATAAAATCTGTACAGCTCCTTGTCACCGTAGAAATATCCTCCGCCATGTATATTAACTATTACGGGCAGTTTTTTCTCATCTCTGAAAACAGGCCTGTATACATCCAGCAGATTCCACTGATCATACGGACCGTATGATATATTTCTAAACTTTACTATAGACTCCGGCTCTTTAAGACCTGCATCTCTCTTTGCATCGCTTGCTGCCCAAGCCTTTCTCATCTCTATAACTCTCTCAGGTATATTTTCCATCATTAGCCCCCTTACCATATATATACGAACCCAAGATATATTCTACCATAAAACGATTAATTTGTCACTATTTTATTAAGATTAATAAACTTTTCTCTCACCCATTGACCACATACGGAATTCGTGGTAAAATCTTAAGTAATTCGTTTTACTAAATACGAACTTTTTAAACGTTTTTAAGGAGGACAAGGAATTGAAAGAAAAGAGTTTCAGATCAATCAGTAAAGCTCTCTTTGCTTTTGCTGTCGCACTGCTCGCTGTCATAGTGATAAATGCAGTGCCTGTAAATGCAGACAATGGCAAAACCGTGAGAGTTTCTACCGCTAAGGAGTTAAAGGCAGCCTTAAAGAAAGCCGATGTGGGTACCGTTATTTTCAGAACCCAGGCTTACATCGATGTTACCATCAAGGCTAACAAAGCTGCAAAGGAAAAGTCAATTATAGTTGACGCACCCAATGCAAACATTGTAAACAAAGCTACATTTGCTCATCTTAACATTCAAAATGCCCAGAAGTTTACAGAGGCAGCAAACGGAAATCATATCGATTTAAGTGCCCGTAACTGTAATCTGGTAATTGCTAAAAACAAAACCGTAGCCGAGATCAATTTCTATTCTGATATAAATGTACAGGACGGTATTTACAGCATCAGAAAAGGCGGCAAAGTCGAGGTTCTTAACGTTTGTTATGACGAAGCCGAATATCCTCAGTGGAGTGAATTTGATGCAGATAAAAGACTCGTAACCATCACTTTTAACGATAACAATGATATTTCTTACACCTACTATTTTCAGTTAGATAAGGCTGGCCGTATATTGAGTATTGAAGATGCTCACCTCGATCCGGGTGCAAAGATTTCTTTCAAATATAACAAAAACGGTGATATTGTAAAGAGGACTGTCGAGGATGGCAGAGGTGTAGCGACTACCGAGTATGAATACTGTGCAGTCGGGATGCCTGTAAAGGTTATCACTACAAGCGATGATGTAAACAGCATTCAGACTATAGAATATGATACAGCCGGTAATCCCGTACTTTTTAATCACTACAGCGAGCTTTACAGCACCGGTGCCGATGAGCCTTATGCTACTCTCACAGGTGAATATGATGCTGATCATAGAATAACCAGGATTGATACCATCGGTCTTGACGGCAGATGCATTATTGCATATAAATACAACAAAAAAGGCTTTAGAATCGAAGCTATGACTGATTTTATGGGTGGTGAATATAATTATACCGAAACCTATAAGTATAACAAGAAGGGTGATCTTATAAAATCCACCTTTAAGGATACCAATGATGGTTCTTCGTGTGTTTATGAATATACCTATGATGAGTTCGGTGAGCTGATCGATACTAAGATAGTTGATCCCACCGGGAAATACACAGAAACAGATTGATCAATACTAACGAAAAACGGGTAGGAGTTTAGACTCTTACCCGTTTTTTAGATCCTTTGCTATAAGTCGATATTAAGAAAAATTTGAGGTATCGATTTTCTGGTAACCGCCTAAACTGGTAGGCTTTGAGAATATCCGGTCTGCCAGATCTTTTCCAAGGAACTTGTTTGTGATCTCGTTGGTTTTTGCTGTGATATCAATATCTGCAAATGCATCCGGATATACTGTCTTTGCAATGAACCAGGTATTTGCAAGAGCAAGTTCAAAGTTTGTGTAGTATGCGTTATATGGCATCTCTAAATAAACTTCTCCGTTGGTCCATGCCTTGCAAACATCAAACATCTGGGGATTTTCAGCATATAAAGGCTTAATGTTCTTTAATGCAGCTGCATCAATGATAATGATATCCATCGCATCACCGAGAGATACAAACTTCTCTTCTTCGATAGCCTGTATGCCGTTCTTTTCAAGGTCATTTACAACATTCTTTACATTTGCGATGTTAAATACATTGTAATTCTGTGCTGTCATCAGATGATTGGTGGTTCCCCAGTTTCCTAAACCACAGATATATACTGAAGGCTTTTCTTCATCTGCTATTCCGGCTGTCCTTGATGTGATCTCAGCCTGCTCTGACTCTACAAAACCTACAAGAGCTTCTGCTTTTTCTTCCGCACCAAATATGGTACCAAGCAGTCTCATTGATCCCTTGAAGTTATCATCAAATACTCCTCCGGGGCCAACCTTCATGGTAATGACAGGTACTCCCAGCTGCTCCTGAAGTGCATCTTCCTTTTCTACATCCTCATACTCGGAAATAACGATGTCAGGGTTACATGAGAGTATTTTCTCTGCCTCTGCTGCCTGTGCATTTGGTCCGCCCACACCACAAGAAGGAAGTGTGCTGAATACATCACCGTATGCAAGTACATAAGGACGGGGTGTTGCATCAAACATCTTAGGTCTTTCTTCAAGTGTCTCGTTGTCGATATCCTCAACTCCGCAAAGATTGTTTACGTCTCCGATATAGCAGTACATACGAAGCGCTCCAGCTCCTATGCAGACTACCTTAGTATAGCTGCCCGGAGTAACTGTAACAGTCCTTCCTATCATATCGGTGATCTCAATCTCCTTAGGGGCAGGCTCTGCTGTAACCTCAGGAGTTGTCTCAACCGTTTCTGTAGGTTGTGCTTCTTCAGTAGGCTGTGCCTCTTCTGTGGGCTGTGCCTCCTCAGTAACTACAGGTGTTGTTTCTGCCTCTTTGGTAGGCTCAGGTGTAACCTCTGTGGTCACGTTTGTGTCGTTGTTTTTTGCAGGCTCATTTGAGCTGCAGGCACAGAGTCCGATCGCCATTATCAATACAAGACTCAATGCCATGATTTTTCTGATTGCTTTTTTCATTTTTCCTCCCTTTTTCATGTTACTCTTTTTTTGATTATATACTATAGTCAGCAATTCCATTTATATTTATGATCCATTTCAAGATGACATGATTGCTCACTTTTATATATAGTCTTTTTTAAGCAATAATGATGGATCTCCCATCATGCTCGATGATCTCAACATCCGCATTAAATATTTCTTTAATAACTTCTTTAGTTACTATCTCCGGGCCTCCCGAATACACTATCTTTCCTTCCTTTATGAAAAAAAATTTGGTACCCAGATCCAGTGCCTGATTCAGATCATGAAGAGATGTTAGTATTCCTATCCCTTTTTCTTTTGCTACTTTTTTTGCTTCTTTTAAAATGAGCTGCTCATTAGCTATATCCAGGTTACCGGTAGGTTCGTCAAATATGAGAAGCTTAGGCTCCTGTACCAGGGCTCTTGCTATAGCGATCTTCTGTCTTTCTCCACCTGAGAGTTCATTGGCATTACGAGATGCAAGCTCTGTAAGGCCCATATCATTTAAAACCTCTTCGGTGATCTTTTCATCTTCTTTTCCTGCTCTCAGTCCAAAATAAGCCATCCTGCCCATGAGAACTGTGTCATATACTGTCAGGTCACCAAACTGTATATCCTGTGGAACATATGCTATATAGCCGGCTCTCTCCCTGCGGCTGAGTCTCAGTAAGTCTTTACCGTCATATAAAATGCTGCCGCTTTCAGGCTTTTCTATACCTAAAATATTCTTAAAAAGTGTAGTTTTTCCAGAACCGTTTTTTCCTAAAAGTATCCCTATCTCACCTTTTTCCAAAGTAAGATTTATGTTATCAAGTATCAAAGGGGCTCTGCGACTGTATCTGAAAGTAATATCTTTAATTTCCAGCATTACGATCTGTCCCCCTTCCTAAACAATATGATAGCAAGGAAGAACGGAGCTCCCAGCATGGATGTGATGGCTCCGACCGGTAACGCCGATCCGTTTCCCATACTTCTTGAAAGCGTGTCAGCCAGCAAGAGCAATATACTTCCTGCCAGCGCAGACGCAGGGATGGATACTCTGTGGTCCTGTCCTATTATCTTCTTTATGACATGAGGACAGATGATACCTACAAATCCGATCATACCCAGGAATGAAACACATACTGCAGTTATCATGGATGCCATGAGCATGGATACGAATCTCAGAGTATTTACATTAACTCCCATACTCTTTGCCGCTGCATCACCTGTAAGCAGTGCATTTAGTCTCCAGCTTGTGATGATAAAAACCGTCAGTCCGACAACCACAACTATGGCCATGATAATATCTGTTTTGTAAGTAGCACGTCCCAGATCCCCGAATGTCCATATGACTGCTGCCGAAAGTCCGACATCCGTCGCATAAAACTGGAGTATCGTCGTAGCTGCCGTCCATACCGAACCTATGGCTACACCCGCAAGTACAACTACGCCGGGTCTGAATGATCTAAGCCTGCAGAGCCCGAGTATCAGCACTATGGAAAATGTAGAGAAGATAAATGCCATAAGTGATGTGGAATATGGATTTGCTCCGACGGTGTAACTGTTTAAGTTATTTCCTGTCGATAGGAATCCTCCGGCAAATGCTATGATTGAAAGATTTGCTCCGAATACTGCAGCATTTGAAACACCAAGTGTTGCAGGGCTCGCCATAGGATTGTTCAGGTTGGTCTGCATGATAAGTCCTGCTACCGAAAGTCCCGCTCCCGCTATAATGGCTGCCAACACTCTGGGGATACGTATGTTTTGGATAATGCGTACCTGTGCTGCGCTGCCCTTTCCAAACAGAGCATCAAAACACTCTTTAATCGACATATGTGACGAGCCCACAAAAAGGCAGACAAATCCAAGGGTTATAACCGATATAACAAGAATAATTATAACCATTGCGTTCTTTCTTCTGTTTTTCTGTAAGGCTTCTTTCAAACTTAATCCTCTCTTTTTCTATGCCGTTTCTATTCCAAGTAAAAGTAACCTTGAAAACGCAGTTATTTTTTAAACATATTGGTAAAAGAAAAGGTATATCCTCCTTTTTGGGGAAGATATACCTTCATGGTATATATTATTTTTCAAAATTCTTAATTAATTCAAAAATACTATCACTCCGGATAACGGATTGACAGACCTTTGTATACAGTTATTAAACTATAAAAATATTCTCGGATACTTCAGTATCGCAGTTATCGGCTTCTGCCGGCATTTATATAATTCCTGTAGATTATCACAGATTGTATACTAATTGTCAAGTATTTTTTTCAGATATGATACTGCATCATCAACCAGCCTGCCTGTATTCATATCTCCGACACCTGCTATATAGTTCTGACAGCTGTTAAATGGTATGAGTATTCTTTTCGCAGATGACTGAGCTACTGCCTTAGCCATCGTAGGTGTTATCTCGCCCAGCATGGAATCAGCAACTACTATACCTATGGGACCTATTATGATATCAGCCTGTTTGGATGCAACAACTACAGAGTTTTCTCCTGTGGCAGCCTCATCAGCCCCTGCTTTAAGCATCGCTGAAGTAGCTATGGTATTGGTACCCACAGCCAAAACATGTACATCAGGATAGTCTTTTTTTATGGTGGTAATTATCTGTTTTCCCAGACCTCCACCCTGTGCATCCATGACTAAAATGTTCATAGTATCACCTATTTTCTGTATACGAAACTGCGACATATCACAGCAAGCTCGATTGATTTTTTACCTTAGCATCATATTATACAGCTGATACACCGTTACACTTAGGAATAGTATTTATAGAACCGTCTGCGTTATATGTAAACTCTGCTACACATACACTTCTGTGGAACAGGCTGCCTCCGGGAAGCTCTCCTGTGTGATAGAACAGGAATGAATGACCCTTGAAATCAGCAATACCGGGGTGATTTGTAAATACACCGCCCTCCTCTGTCATGAGTACTCCGCCATACTTCCAAGGACCAGTAGCATTTTCAGAGGTCGAGTATGCAAGATGCTCATCCTTTTTATCTACTCCAAATGCAGCGTAAACCATGTAGTAAAGGCCGTTTCTCTTGTAGAACCAGGGGCCCTCACCGTATGAAGTACCTGTCATGTGGCTGCCCTTTGCAAATGACTCCTCTGTCATGGGCACCTTAACAATACCTACTTCTTCGTTGTAGGAAACCATATCCTCATTTAAAAGTACATATCTGAGCTCGGGATTTCCAAAGTAAAGATATGCCTGTCCGTCATCATCGATAAATACGGTAGGATCAATATCATTCCAATCGGGCTCGTCAACTATCGGATATCCAAAATCCTTGAAAGGACCTGTGGGGCTGTCAGAAATACCAACAGCTATGGACATACCGCCGTTCTTTTTATGTACGGGACAATAAAGATAAAACTTTCCGTTTCTCTCAATGCACTGAGGAGCCCATGCTCTTGAATCAGCCCACTCGATATCATCCAGTGAGAAAATCTTACCATGATCGGTCCAGTTAACCATATCCTTTGTAGAGAAACAGCGCCAGTCGTTCATGGTATAGAAATCATTGACAAGCTCATCCTCATCATGTGTGGTATAAAGATAAAGAGTATCACCATACACCATAGGGGCAGGATCAGCAGTGTAAATATTTTTAATAATCGGATTTGAATGGAATCCTTTTTCTTCTGTTGACATATATATCCTCCGTATATTGATTTTTCAGTACTTATCAAATAAACATTTCTCGCCTTGATATCATAAAATATATTTAACAAATTTGAGTTAATATCACCTCGAAAACGCCTTCAGCATTTCCTCGGTAACAAAGCGATGCTCCGTATCCTCGAACTTGTTACATTATATCATATATCAATTTTATTTTCATATAAAAAACATGGTTTATCTTGTTATGTCGAATGATCACGAAATGAACACTTGACTTTGTTCCATCGTAAAAAGATGGAGTTAAAATTTCTTGAAATATCAAAGAGCAGCCTTGATAGCAGCAAGTAATTCATCATAGGTCTCGTAAGCAGGAAGCTGAGGATAATCAGCCTTAATCTGCTCAGTGCTCTTGAACAGGAAACCTGCCTTGCTAGCTAAGATCATGGCTAAGTCGTTGTGGCTGTCACCACTTGCTATGGTTTCAAAACCAATTGACTGTAAAGCCTTTACAGTGCTGAGTTTTGATTTCTCGCAACGCATCCTAAAGCCTGTGATCTCTCCGTTTTCCGCTACTTCAAGTTCATTACAGAAAATGGTAGGATATCCTAACTTTTTCATCAGAGGGCCTGCAAACTGAGAGAAAGTATCACTCAGGATAAGCACCTGTGTAATAGATCTGAGCTCATCCAGAAACTCCTTTGCACCGGGCATAGGATCGATCTTGGCTATAGTCTCCTGGATTTCCTTTAAGCCTAATCCATGCTCCTTAAGAATCTTTATCCTAAATTTCATAAGCTTGTCATAATCAGGCTCATCTCTGGTGGTTCTCCTCAGCTCCGGTATCCCGCTCGCCTCCGAGAACGCAATCCAAATCTCAGGAACTAAAACTCCCTCTAAATCAAGGCATACGATATTCATTTCTGTCTTTCCTCCGAACTTTATTTCTGTTGTGTGTTTTTACAAAGCAGATATACTTTTGCAAAAATCACGTGTGTTTTATTGTTATCTGTAACTATATTCCCATTACCAAGATATGTTTTTTATACACCACACAAAAACACAGATTACAGTATATACATAATACTTGGTTTTGTCAAATATAACATAAATCTCATTGTATTTTTTGTCACATAGCTGTTTTAATCCTGTAAATTTTTAAAAATTCACACCTCATCAGTCAGCTTCACTGACAGCTTCCCCTTAAGGGGAAGCCTTTACGAGGACAATGAAAGCAGGGATGGTTGGAGTGGCAGAGCGGTCTGAAAATATAAAGCGAGCAGCAGATATGCTACGGCTGTATATACATTTATACAAGGCAAAAATCGATTAACCAAATCGATTTTTGAGCGAAGCCTAAGTGCGGCCGGCATCAGACGGGCGCACGATTGCGAGCGTCCGAAGTATAAGTGCATAGACAGCCGTATAGCATATCCTGCGAGCGATAACGATTTTCAGACCACTCTGCCACTCCCACCATCCCCCTACCCCCATAA
>JAEEVK010000178.1 GCA_016287095.1 Lachnospiraceae bacterium | reverse complement strand
GCGCAGATATGTCGGCCTCATCTATCAGTTTTATAATTTGATACCCGTACTTAACGTTGTAGAAAATATAACCCTGCCTGTCCTTATGGACGGAAGAAAAGTAAACCAGGAAAGACTTGAGGAATTACTTGATATTCTGAAGTTAAAGGACAGGCAGGAAAACCTCCCCAATCAGCTTTCGGGAGGTCAGCAGCAAAGAGTGTCCATAGGCAGAGCTCTGATGAATGCTCCTTCGGTAGTCCTTGCAGACGAACCTACCGGCAACCTCGATTCAAAAAACAGTCAGGAAATCGTTAACCTGCTCAAATATTCAAATATCAGATATAACCAGACTTTGATAGTCATTACTCATGATGAGTCGATAGCGCTGCAGGCTGACAGGATCATCGCCATTGAGGATGGAAAAATAGTAAAGGACGAGCGTATACGTAATTCCACGCATTAAAGAGGAACTGCAATGAATATTTTTAAGACCTATGTCAAACGGAATTTAAAAAACAACCGACTCCGTACTACTATGACTATCCTGGGCATCATTCTTTCGGTAGCTCTGGTGACCGCAGTCATCGAGGGTGCATTCAGCGGTATCGAGTATGCGCGGAATGTTATGAAGCACTCATATGGTAATCATCATGGATACGCCTTTAATATGACCATGGATACAGCTTACGAGCTGATCCAGAAGGATGAAATAGAAGCTTATACCACTTTTAATACGGTAGGATGGTCGAAGATAGACAGTCAGAACAGTTGGAAACAATATCTACTGGTCAAGGAGGCCACAGAAGAAATAAAGGATTTCCTTCCGATTAATATTATAGAAGGCCATTTCCCGGAAAACGAAAATGAAATCCTTTTGCCAACCAGCCTGGCTACTAATGCCAATATTCAGTATAATGTCGGCGATACTATTACATTGACTTTAAGTGAGAGATATTTAGATCCCGAATATTATTATAATGATGACCTGTCACTGGATGAAATCGATCTGGTTCAAAATGGGATCATACCTGAGAGCGCCAGATATTTTGAGGATGAACGGCTTTTGACAAGTGAAGACGGTTATCCTGTCCTCACAAAGACCTATACTGTGTGTGGTGTCATGGAGCGCTTACCATACACTATAGAAGAGTACATGTGTCCCGGATATATTGCCATAGTCAAAAGTACCGGTTTGCCTGCTACAAACTACAAAGGGCAGGAAATTCCCTCATACAATGTATTTTTCAGAGTAAAGGATCCTGTAACCTACAATATCTTTCATGATACCTTCGAAAAAGAACACGATGGAGTATATCTTACCAAAAACAGAGAACTTGTAGCTTTATACGGCGGACTCAGCTCCAGATCGCTCACCTTCTTTATCAGCGGATTTGTAGCAGTACTTATAGGGTTAATTCTTTTTGGCAGTATTTCTCTGGTATATAATTCATTTTCGATATCTATCAATGAGAGAACCAAACAGATCGGTATAATGAAATCGGTCGGGGCCACAAAGAAACAGATACGAAAGACCATATTTTATGAAGCGTTTTTTGAAAGTATCATATCCATACCGTTGGGCATACTTTTAGGATGCGTGGGCATGGCTGTCACATTTTTCCTTTTGGAAGAGGGCTTTACCATATTCTTGGGATATTTTGGCGGATTTGATACCGCAGATATAAAAATCCAGCTAGTGATAAACGTGCCGCTGATAATTGTAGCTGTTTTGATAGTTGTTGTAGCAGTATTTCTGTCTGCTGCCATTCCGGCACTCAGAGCGTCTGCCGTTTCGCCCATAGACCTTGTCAGACAGAATGCAGATATAAAAGCATCAGGCAAAATTAAAAAATCCAGAATTTTATCACGCATTTTCGGTGCGGAAGGAATGCTAGCCTCCAAGAATTACAGCCGTAATAAAAAGAGATACCGTTCTACCATAGTTTCTCTTGCGGTAAGCATCATACTTTTTATTGCGGCCTCCTCCTTCTGCGCATATTTAAGCAGCGCAACCGAAAGCGAAGTATATACAGGTAATGTTGATATTGTTTTCTACTATTATAATGCATTACCTGAAACAGAAACTGCCGGCGATGACGGCGAATCAGTTGAAACCAACAGTATTCCTGTAAAGAGGGATTATCGTGAGATCAAGGACATGCTGTTATCTGCGGATGATGTATCAAAAGTCATAGCTACCATGAATCTATACGATTACAGGATTATAGATCCCAGCATCTCTGTGGACCAGCCTGTATATGAGCAAAACACTGTTTTACAGAATATATCTGAGACTGATGTAGAGAATTATGCAGATAATCCGGTAAGTGAAATCGAACCATATGTCGGTGGAGAATCAGACTCGGATTATGTTGACCCGACATATGAAAATCATGCGAGCATATATTTCATAGATGATGAAAGCTTTATAGAGCTTTTAAAGTCAGAGAATATTCCTATACCCCAGCAGGCTGACAATACATGGAATGCTATCGTATATAATAAAGGAATCTACTATACTTATAACGCAGAAAATGACGCTCGCAAAGTCGAATATGAATTTTTAGAGGAAAATGACATCCCTAAGAGCTTGAAAGTTAAATGGTTTAGTGAGTATTCATTTCCCGGACTTATGCCTGTGGATCAGGTAGTAGATGCCGATGGGAATATATATGTCGTATATCTTGATAAAAATCTGGTAATGGATTACTATGCTATCATGGTCGATGATGATAGTTGGAGACTGGTTGAAGAGGCTACGTATGATGAATTTAGAAAGTACCTGGACAGTATAGGAAAAGATTCGAGCAATGTGGGCTGGGTAGATATGTCTCAACCTGTAGGTATTGACGGTGTGATTGAGAGTATCTCAGAACTTGGGGATGATTCCAAACCGGAAGTCAAAAAGTCACTCTCTGAAAAACAGTTGGAACTTATCAGCAAATGTACATTTGTAGAATATGAATCTCTTGCACATGAGTATGATCTTAACATTATCGGTATAACAAATAATGAAGATTATGCATTAACATCGGATGCGATCATATTGCTTCCGTTTAGTGCCTTACCGGATGCCATCGCACAGACACTTTCGGATCCCGAGTATTATATATACAGCGCAAATCCGGATAACTCCGAGGCGTCAATCAATAACCTTCTCATAGAAAACGATATGGATACCGGTGGCTTGTATAATGTAAATACAGCCAATGTTGGCAAAAGGATGATAGGCAGAATCGTTGGCGTATTTTCCTATGGTTTCATATTGCTGATATCACTGGTTGCGATTGCAAATGTATTTAACACAATATCCACAAATGTACATCTGCGCAGGCGTGAGTTCGGTATGCTGAAATCCATGGGACTTTCAAACAAGGGTGTAACCAAGATCCTCAATATCGAATGCCTGATATACGGGACTTTGAGTCTGCTGATCGGACTGCCGCTATCAGTACCTGTGACCTGGGGATTGTATAAGATCACTAACCGGGCATTTGTTGTTAATTTCAGTATACCGTGGTACAGCGTGGTCATAGCTATCGGTGCGGTGTTCATAGTAGTGTTTGTCACGATGTTCTACGCTTCAGGTAAGATAAAGAAAGATAATACACTGGATGCCATAAGGGCAGAGAATATTTAA